>JAMCPX010000040.1 GCA_023382265.1 Deltaproteobacteria bacterium
CCTCATTATTCGGCACAAGTCTTACCCAGGTATTTTCCGTTGCCTTGAGAAGAAGGGTATGCTGTCTGGCTGTCAGGGTAAGCGGAACACCGGTTGTCGTTATTTCAGAGAGAGCGGTTTGCGTAACAGCCGTGGCAGTCTCCGTGTTCGAGCGGGCTGTAGTGGCTGATGTAAACTTTACCTCCTGAACATTCTTTCCCTGTCCACGCCCCTGCCTGATCATTCTGTCCTTTGATGTGTGGTACAGGAGCACGAGCATTATGCCGGCTAAAACCAGTCCGGCTGCTGCGAGGGCGATTATCGTTTGCCGGTTTAACCCTCTGCGTAAACTTTTTTTCTGAGGTTTTACTGCTTGATTGAAGCTCTCCTCATAAAACTGCTGAAAATAGTTCACGGTTTGTTCGGAGTCCAGACCTATGTAATTGCAGTAAGCCCTTATAAATCCTTTTACAAAGGCTATATCGGGAAGTTCATCATACGTATCGTTTTCTATTGCCTGCAGATAAGCTTTCTTTATCTTTGTTATTTTCGATATCTCGTTTAATTCTATGTGTCTGAGTTCTCTTTCTCTCCGGAGGAACTCGCCAAAACTATCCATCTTATTTTAACAACTTGATATAATTTTCCGCAGACGCGGCAAAGGTGCTGTCGGGTGCCAATTTGAGTACTGTTTCGAACTGTTTTTTTGCTTCTGTATCGTTTTTCTCTTTCATGTACACTATGCCGAGATTGAGGTAAGCCTCTGCATATCCCTGGAAATAGTATATCGCCGTCTTAAATTCATGTTCAGCATAGGAAGCATATATTTTTCCTTAAATAGACCAGCCCCATATTGTTATGTGCCGCCGGCATATCCGGTAAAATGGTAAGAGCGCTTTTGTATGCTTTCAGTGATTCGTCGAGTTTGCCTTTCTGATAGAATGCCCAGCCAAGATTTACCCATGCTATCTGAGGAGACATGTAGAGAGGATTGGCAAGCGCTGCCTGGAATGCCGTTATCGCCTTATCCCATTGAGCTTCGCTCAGATACAATACGCCGAGATTATTATAGGCATCCGAAAAATTTTTATTCAGCGACAGTGCCTTTTTATATGCTTCCTCAGCCTCAACCTTCATGCCTTCCGCATAGTATGCAAGCCCCAATGCGTTGTAGGTGAAGGGATCGTCTGGGTTCAGCCTTTTTGCCTCGGATAATTGCTGTATAGAACCGGGATAATCACCTTTATTGAGAAGCGCCGTACCTATATCATACCGCATACTTGCCTGTTTAATTAATTCAGGATTTCTACTTGCACAACTTACCAGTGATATTCCGAACAGTACAATCAAAACAAACTTAATATTCTTGCCAGCCATTGCTTTCCTCCCTTATTTCTTAAGACTCCATCTTCGGCTTTACCCTGAAGATTATGCATATCCGTTTCCTCATACACCGCGTCAAGTACGAGCTCATCCCCGCTTGCAGGCGGCTTGTATGTCTTGAGATCCGATAGAAAGGCGGGTATGGATTTGAGTACCGCCTCTCTTTGTTCATTCGTATCACCAAGTTCTACCTTTTCCATAATAAACCCCATACTTCCCGTAAAATCAAGCGCTTCATTAAAGACTGCCTTAGCATGGATAAGCTCCACATCCCCGCCCTCGTTCGTATAAAACACCCCTTCCCTGCTCTGTTCTCGAAAAAGATATATTACTATCTGCATTTTTTTATCTTTTTTTATGGCAATTACGTGTGCCCATGTCGGCTCCGGGGATTTATCGGGAAGGGCTATAACAGGTTGATTTACAGAGCCGTGAACCTCCCATACAGCATCGAGAGAAGACGACAAGTTTTTTACAGACTCATTACCTATAAACATATTGCCTCCGTTCTATCATAATGCCCCCGACAGGAATCGAACCTGCGGCACAGGGATTAGGAATCCCTTGCTCTATCCAACTGAGCTACGGGGGCTCATTTATTTTTCACATACTTAGCCACTTTCACTACTTCTGTCAACCACTCGAACCGAGTCAGATAAAAATCTAGCCATAGGGGGTATCATCTTGTCATGTAAAAATCTAACCGAAAAGCGCAACTTCTAACTTATCTCACAAGGTACTCTGAATGAATAGTTTTAAAGAGGTATGGAATAAAAAAGAATGCACCTATTGATAAGAGAAATAGGGTGATAGTTAATATTGCAGATCTTCTGCCCACCCAGTTTCTGTTAAGTCTGAGATGCAAGAATAACCCATATGCAAGCCATACGACGAGTGACCATGTTTCTACAGGATCAAATCCCCAATATCTGCCCCATGCATTGTTTGCCCATATAGAGCCTGCTATTATCATTATAATACAGAAAGCGAAGCCCAGTGCATTAAACCTGTAGATAGCAATATCAAGTTTCTCTAAAGACTGGTTAGGCAGCAACGGCTTATGTTTAGCATCGTTCTTATAGAGATAAAGCACAGCACTTGCAAATGCTATAAGAAAGGAGCCAACAGTAAGCTTTGCAAACAGCACATGAAGGACGAGCCAGTAACTTCTCAGCGAGGGTGGAAGTGGTATATCTCTTGCAGATGCCATTAAACCAAAGCCACAGGCAAGGAAGATCACAGGGAGTACGACAAATGAAGCTTGTTTTAACAAGCTCAGTTTTTTTTGTACAAGAAGATAAAACAACATCGCCACCCACGTATTGGAGCTTATAACCTCATACATGTTTATGTAGGGGCCGTGTCCAATCCGTATCCATCTTATAAGTATTGATGCACCGTGAGGAACAAGTCCTAGAGCGCATAAAATAAGTGCAATAGTGGTAAACCTTTCTTTTTTGAACACAAATCCGATGATAGCAAAGATACTGCCAAACCCGTACAGGCTTACCGCAATCCAGTAAAGGATGATTTCTTCTTTCATAATTCACACTCTCTTTTAATATTTTCCATGTCCTGTTTATAGGTATGCTCTGTGGTAAGTCTACTATAAACCTTTGCACCAATAAAGAGCTTTTCATTTTCATAAGCAAGCCAGAGCCTTTTGGGCATAATAAATACAAAACCAAGGATGGAAAGCACGAGTAAGAAGAATCCCGTAAATACAACAGATACACCGTAATCCCTGGAGACGTAAAAGCCTGTCCACTTTACCATATTATGAAAAACCAATTCAAAGTCTCCAAGCGAAATCACATCCCCCTTTTTAATATTGTTGTAATGAAGGTTTTTACCGCCTTCCAGGATCTCAATGGATAACCTATCAGGATTGGATACATTCACGCTCAATATACTCAGATAGCCAAGTACGGGGATAGTAAATTGCTGTGTGAGTGCACCTATAGCGTTCTCTTTATAGGGAAAGTTTACATACCCTGCTGTTTCATAACCTGTAGCCGTGTCCACAAGCCCAAAATAGGCAGAGTAGCCATAATACTTTGTTTGATAAAAGTTAAATCCTTCCAGTTTGAGTGGCTTATTCATCTCAACATCCTTAGAAAACAGAAGCGTTCCGTTTTTATAAACCTCTACGATGCTCTTATAAAGCCTTGGATGCGCTTTGTTCCAGTATGTTACGTTGAAGCTTTTTAATCTAATCTGAAAATCAAATTGAGGATTTAAATGGAGAGAGCCATACGAAGGACCTAAGAATTTTGGCTCTCCTGTGGGAAAAACTTGTCCCTCTGATAGCTCAATATGTCCTTTAAAACCTGTAAGATTTGTTATAAGTACACCTATCAAGATAACGAGCATAGACAGATGCAGAAGAGGAACGCCTAAAAGACCCACAGTATGTTTTGACGCTATCAATCCATTGTCATAAGCTTTTATTTTGTAGCCCTTATGTTTCAATGTATGTTTAATCTTTTCTTTTAGCTCCTCTGCGTTTTTATTCGTAGGGATAATCTTATGAATTTTAAGCCTTGCTATCTCATCTGGTAACATTGGTTTATGATCTTTAAACTGCTTTATTTTAACATTTATCCGCTCATAAGAGTTTAAAGCTATATTTAAAGAAAAAATCAGCACAATACTGAGAAACCACCATGTTGTGTAAACATGCTCGAGTCCAATAAGAGCTATAAGCCATGTGAGTTCCTTCATAACCCATGGGTATGATGTATGGAGGTAAAAATACTCGCGACTCTCTTCCCAGTTCCACTGAGGGATTACTGTGGATAGGATAAGAGAAATAGCTATTAAGAGGATAAAGGCTGTAGCAAGGCTGCGTGATCTTAGAACAGTTAACAGAGTTTTTATTTTATTCTCTATCCATTTAAACACCGGATTTAACCACAACTATTAACCGCGCCCGTATTATGACAATCTCCTTCTGTCCAGTTGCCACTGGTTGCCCAGGTAACCCCTGAATGAAATCCAAAATTGGGTATACTCATGTAAGGTGCGGGATCACAATCATCAAATCTGAGCAGCCTGTATCTCTTCCATCCATGCGGAATGGCAACATGACATGCCTGGCAGGCTCTGCCATTATGGGGATTTATGTGCAGATTCTGTCCAGAACTACTAAATCCACTATTCGTAAAATTAGGGTCATGACAGTTAAAACACCATATTCTTCCAGAGTCATTAGTGTAGTTCACGGTACTATTCCATGCGTTATAAGGACTGCCAGCAGGTATTTTGAGTATAAATGGGTTTATAGAGCCGTGTGGTCCTTCCGGTACTGAACTTGATGCATTGTCTATCCCATGACAGCTACTACATCTAAGCTTTGCTGTTCGGATCTGGGGATTAGTAAGCCCTGCGAGTGTTGAATCCATCACACCAATGTATGTTGTGTTAAAATTGCCATAAGTTGTGCTTGCCCTTGGTGTAACATTGCCTATATTTGGTCCGTATGAATTACATCCCGTACCTGATGCAGGTAATACGGATGCTGTCTTATCACCTTCTACATAATGATAAGACCAGTTATTCACATTAAACTCTTGTGCCATATTTGTCTGCTGCCATGATGCAGAAGGAGTTGGATTAGGCGCGTTTGTTGCAAGCCCGTATGCCCAATTAGAATGACACTTGAAACACAGTTTGTAATCAAGGTTTGTGTTTGTCGTCCCGCCAGATTGAGCAAGCGTAACAGATGCATTGGGTGCGTACGTGTAATTTGAGGATACGAGATCAATAAAATCCTGCTGTGGATTTGTGACTGTTACACCGCTTGCACCATACAGAGGGATGGATGGCGTTGCTGTATGTGGGTTATGGCAATCCGTGCACGCAACATGCCTATTTGCACCACTAAGCGTTCCATCGTTGAATAACAGCCCTTCTCCATAAGGCTTATGCAGATAGCTTGTTGTGGTTATTGGATGCTGGTATGGCTTGTTGAATGCTCTGTCTATGGATGTTGATACCCCACTCATCGTAGCTACATTGTAGTAATCCTTATTTGGTGCATTCGGATTGTTCGCACCGTGGCACTGAAAACAAAATTTTTCATTAAGTGGTGAGGATGGCAGACCTGATTGAAGGTAAGGAAATAGCCACAACCCAAGCGGAGCAACTATGGATGAAATGCTTGAATCATGAATGCCAAATACCTGCGGATATGTTGTTATTTGCGCACCCTGAGAGCTTTTTGGATACATCGTGTCATTATGGCACTTTGTACAGTCCGCATTAAATGTATTGTTATAATTGCATCCAGTTTCTGTTGAAGACGTGAAAAGCGATGATACTCGATAGTTGTGTGCTGATGCATTGTATGCTGAAACCTGATTTGTGAGTGTATCTGACAGAGGAACGTAAGGCGTGGTTGTTGTGTTGTCAGGTTGCAGGTAGCTCTTTGTCTGAAGTGTCATATGACAGGATAGACAGATACCCGGTGTTGATGTACTGTTTATGAAATCTGTGTTTGTAAATGTATTAGTTGATGTTGGTGTTGGAGATAACGAGATAGCTGCCCTTAAGTTATATGCCCTGCCGCCTGTTGATGTATTCACCTCAGGGCTAAACACATCGTGATCAGCATGGCACATAAGACATCTGCGGTTTATATCCGTTGTTCCTCCTAGTGTAGCCGGTAGAGAAAGCACTGGATAGACTGGTTGTGTGTTGTTCATGTAGTGATGAAAATCTGTTGTTGAGTTCATGGGATTAAATACAGATGAATGGCACTGGATGCAGTCCTGAGAACCGTGGCTTTCTGTAAACTCAAACCCATTGCTGTGTGGATGACATGCCATACAGTTCTGTCCATTGTGATGCGACTGACCAGAACACGCAAGGGTAAATGTGGCGCCTGATGTATATCTGTGATGGTTCGTTTGTGTATGGCACGTCTCGCATATATTTGATGTGTAGTAGTTTATACCACCTGATGTTGTAAATGTTGTGCCATCTGCAAATGAATGCATCCCTGTGTTATTATAAAAGTATATATTATTCCATCCTGCTGTATATATCTGTGACCTTATAAGTCGGCCGTAAAAGATGCTGTAGTTTGCACCAACACTGGTAGATGTATTAAGCCCTGCACTACCTGAAACAATCTTTACCGTGAGCGTATTCGCATTGTTGCCTGTGATCATAAAGGTAGCAGGGTTGTTTGTGTCAGGATATATGCTGTTTGTTATAGTGGTTGAATTAGGAACAAGGATACTGCCCAACCATTGATTTATAGCCCAATTGACGCTTGTATCTGTAAGCTGGGTTGATGATAAAGAAGAAACAGTACCGGTGAAGATATAAGCCTGTGTACCATAAGAGCGCCATTGATACTGCTGATGGGGACTATGACAATCCGTGCATGCCTTGTTCCATGTCCCATATTTGGTTGTCGTTGTAGTTGAGGCATGTCCCTTAACAAACTCAGCTATGGTTCCATTGTGACAGCTCTGGCATAGGTTGTCTATGGTAGCCGCGGTATTTGTTAAAAGAAAGCCTGCTGTTCCTGCATTATGCGCAACATGGCAGCCTGTAATATTGTTCTGAGGATTTGACAAGCAGGATATACCATAAGACATATTATGAGGTGGATCTGTCGCGTAAGCAGCAAGCGGCAGCATCACTATAAAAAGGATAATGATAAGTTGTGTTAATCTACTCATAAGTTTAATCCCCTCTTTGCATCATATACATTATCTGTTTATCATCTTTGATCATTCCCCTCAGCTTTGTGCCTATGTATGAATTCTTCATAAGTATCGTCATCAGTTTGACCATAAATCTTCTCTTGTTTGCGGGCATAGATTTCAACTGCCTCATCTTGTACATATAAAATTCCTTTGTTGCCTGTATAAGAGCATCTTCAAGCTCACTGAGCTCCATTGCATCAGGCTTAACAACCGGCTCTACGAGATTATACCTTCTGTAGTCATGTACAGCTATGTGATGCCTAAGCTGAGGATATATATCGCTGTAGGGCCATGGTGCAATTGCGAGAAAAAAAGCCATGTCAGGGTTATAATAAACAGCGGTATCAAGTGCCTGTTTTATTGTGTCAGAGGTTTCGTAGGGCATGCCAAGTACAAGGCTTGTTTCTGATACAATGCCCGCTTTGTTGATTATATCAATTGCCCTTTTGCTTTGTTCTGTTTTTATATCTTTCTTGAACAGCTCAAGGGATGTACTACTACCTGATTCTACGCCAACATATATATGCGACACCCCTGCCTTCACATAAAGGTCTATTATATCCTGATCTCTGACAATGTCATCAACCCTTGTTTCAAGAAGGAGCTTGATCTTCAAGCCTCTGAGGATAATAAGATTGAGTATATCAAGCCAACGCTGTCTGTTTGCTGTAGGATATTCATCAGAAAGCATGACAACGCTTACACCATATTGCTCTGAGAGCATCTCAAGTTCATTTACGAATGATAGTGCTGATCTCTGTCTCCATTTTTTTTCCCAAAAAAGCTGCTGTGAGCAGAAACTGCACTGATGAATGCATCCTCTGGAAGAGCTCACTATGCCGAGTGTAGCATTATCCTCAGGAAAATAGCGATAGTCCCTCCAGTTAACCAGGTCCCACGCAGGTGATAAGGCATCAAGATCCATTAGAAGCTGACGGTCAGGTGTTATATGTATACAGTCATCTGTTTTGAATGCAATACCCCTTACATGCCCTATATTTCCGTATGCATTGATGGCATCAAGGAGTTCCGCAAAGGTAACTTCCCCCTCTCCTCTAATAATATAATCAATAGAACCGTGGTTATTGAGCAGTTCGTTGAACATAAATGTTGGGTGTACATTACCAATCACCGTTATAATATGTTCATCTATCATTTTTGCATGATTTAAAATCTCAACTGCATCTGGCAAGGATGCTGTTATTGCAGTTGTTGCAACCACATCGGGTTTGTCTGTCTTTATTTTTCTGATTATGTCCTCATGGGTATGAAACAGGCTCATTGCATCATAGATCTCGGTTTCATAACCCTTTTCTCTCAGAGCACCAGCAATATAGACAAAACCAAGCGGTAGCCATACGCCTGCAGATTCCACGACACCTGAGTGATAAGGTGGTGTAACAAGCAGTACCTTTTTTATGCGGTTACGCATGCTTTCTCCTGATCAACAACATAAACAATCCAAGCATAACCAGCACAGTATATCCATCCATCCCATCCATTATTGACAAACTACCTGATGCACTGCCAGATATATTACACGAACAACCTGCACTTTTCGAGCTTGCCACAGCATTGCTTGTGACTGTGGTTGGCGGGTTTACAAAGGTGGTTGAACTGTTTGGGGGCAATGGTTTTTTATCAATGTTGAATACTTCAACGCGATTATTAAAAGGATCGGCTACATATAGAAACCCGTTGGTTCTATCAATAGCAAGGCTTGTTGGATTTTTGAATGCGCCAGGGTCAGTACCATAATACCCTATTGAGCCTACAAACACGTTCTGATCTGTATAAACAAATACCGCATTCTGATAACTATCAGCAACGTAGTATCTGTTAAAGGCATCCTTTGCAACGCTTAAAGGTCTTATAAGGCTTGTTCCATTATCAAAGCCTGGGTTAAATCCAGACCATCCTATGGAACCATTCACTCCATACTGACCAATCTGAACAGAGCTATTGTTTAGGGTATTTATCATGGTTACGTTTGCACTGAGCGGATCAGCTATGGATAGTATACCCTCAACATTATCATAGCTCATACCAACAGGCATACCGTTGCTCATATAGGCAATATCACCCAATCTATTACAGGCAGTATCTATAATATGAATATTAGAGCCATCAGAAACATAAATGGTCTTTGCAGAATCATTACCTGCAATACCTGAGGGATTATCAAAAGTGTTATGATCACATATTGTCGATACAAATTGGCCATTAAATGCGGAATAAGCATTTATACTACCGTCTGCCTTTGAAGCAATATAAATCATATTGTTCATAACAGTGAGTGGACCATTTTTGATGGTCGTTGAACTGCTGAAAAGGACTTTGTCCCTGCTGTTAAATGCTGTAAGCCTTCTGGCATAAGGCTCGGATATATAAAGGTTGCCGTTGCGATCAGTTGTCAGATAAACAGGCTCCTCAAGATTATTAAGGCTTTTAGAATAGAAGGCGGGTTGAACCTCCAATGAAACATAGGTAAATGCTTCGCCCCCGTTTGTAGAGCTTACAGTAACTGTGATAGTATAATGCCCACCAACAACTGGGGATAGCCATCTTGCCTGACTACCAATCCACGTAATAAAGCTACCTGCATTACACGAATATGTATACGCAAGCATCCCATTATCAGTTGAGCTCGCATTCACATCTATTATACTTGTTCTACCGGGGAATAAAGCAGATGGAATCGCATTTATACCATTGATCACAGGTGCGGATGCATTGGCATTACCTGCCCCTATTGTAGCGAATGTCAACAAGAGAGTAATTATACAAATACCTACATTTTTAATCATATTTATCTCTCTTTTTCATAAGATATAATATATATAGCAAGAAATATGCCATATTTATCTTATTTATTGTCCATTTTTTTATGGATTCAACACAAAAAATAAGGTTGAATTGTTTATAACTTTAAGGTAGTTAGATCATTATAATCCATTGTGCTTTAACACTTCTGCTACCCTTGAGTCTTTTGTGACTAATTCCTTTATTATCTTCTCTATCTTATCTTTCCGTTCTTAAAGCTCTTTACCCTTCAGCATATCAGAGGCAAGGGTCATACAACGCTCCCAAAGAAAACCCTTCCAGAATAAACATTCTACTTAGTACTACTTATTCGAGCTGTCTTAGATCCTCAATTCTTTGATTCACTGATTTAAACCCTTCATCTATCCTTCGATTGATAGCCTACTGTCCTTCCTCAAGTCTTATAATTCTGTCACTGTCCTGCTTGGTAAAAGAAACATTCTGGGTATTGGCATAAAGGCATGTTGAGCCCCGCACTTACTTCTATTAGCAAAAATAATATCTGCTTCATTTTTTACTCCTTGCCAATAACATAACACATTTTACGCGCTATTGCTATTTTTATATCTAAGGTAGATCGCTTCATTTATGATAGGGCATAGGAAATGGATTAAAGTATGGTGATGGCATACCGGGATTATAATTCAATGGACCTAAGGAAGGCTTTGAAAAATTTGTTGTTGAGGTAAACATATTTGGAGTTGGATTATGATCCACACCGTGGCAACTTAAAAAACATTCGACATTGTTTTGCGTTTTAAATACAATATTAAGTTTACCCTCGGAGTTTGGCAGCACAACAGTAAACCTTGGATCTTTGTTAAACCTTATAAGATAGGGATAATTAATAGAACCATGTGAATCATGACATGTAAAACAAGATGTGTTCGCATTCACTATATGTTCTCTGTGATACAAGAAGCTCTGGTTACTCAGTATGCTTGTCCTGTTATGGCACTGATAGCATAAAGCATACGCATACTCACTTTCAGGCATGCCGTCCTGTTTATAGTAATTCTTGTTCAGTATCGGCGCATATATTGAGCCGTGCGGCGAAGAGCCACCTATTGTATTTTCAGCACTATGGCAATCAGTGCAGTTTACATAGCTTGATATTGTCCATGGAGGGATCAGACTTGGGATAAGATACGATTTGCCTGGTGACTCAACAGGGTGATACGATGCATTTGCTGGATTAAATTCTATTGCTTTATCTGTTTCATAAGGCAGAAAGGACTGGTTTGCGTGACATTTAAAACAAAGCTCATATTCATAGTGTATACCACCGCTAAACCATAGCATTTTTCTTTGACCTATTTGAGAGACACTTGCTGACTCTATATGATGCGGGCTATGGCAGTCAATACACTCTGAATGACGCGTTGTAGTATTTATCTGTCCGTGTTTTTGCTCCATAACTGTCATATATGGAACTGTATCAATAGGGTGATGTGATGGCTTTTGAAAGTCATCTGCAACATCAGGTATGGGTGATGACAGCAGGAGCATACCTGAAAGCTTTGCCTTATTCTGTTCCTGTGCACTGCCATGACATTGAAAACACAGACTTGAGCCATTTTTTACAAGCATGGGCGTTCCAGCAACGCCATGACCAGCGTGACAGCTTGCACATCCTTTGGGTAAAGACAGGTGTGGATTTATCGTATTTACTGTTTCTGCATACACCTGACGCTGTGATATAATATATGATACCAAGCAAACAATAATCAGTAAAAATATTCTTTTCATGGTTACATCCATTACATTTTATGACAGATTATACAAACCTGTGTAATATTGGATTTTCTTAGAAAATGCACGCCAGAGGCAGAAAAATTATCATCCTGGTGCGGATTGTGGCATGATATACACTGCACCTCATAATTGCGGTCAAGCCTCACACCATCAGGATCATCTTTCATCTCTGTCATACTTGCAAGGTTTGAACCTGTAACATAGCTCTGCGTAATCATCTTTTGTGTTACAACAAAGGATATGGGATGACTACCTGAAAGGTTTGTTCCAAGATACCCACGCGATGTTGATGGTATTGTCCTTATGTTATTCTGCATGGGGATTGGTGATCTCCTGCTCCTGACCTCTCCAATAGCTATAGTACCGTCATGGCAGCTCAAACACAGCTTTGAAGCCCCATCAGGTGTTACAGGCTTCCCACCCGGCGATAGTGACTCAAGGCTATTAGACCAGTACATGTTGTAATTTGTACCTGTATTAAGTTTTTTGTTCCAAAGAGGCGTATGTGGTTCAGCATCATGTGGGGTATGACAGAATATACACACCTGTTTCTCTGTTGTGGACTTTATCTGGCCGGGACCGGATATAGACAGATTATGCAGCGTATTCAGAACACTTCCAGCATATGCAAGACTGCAGCTCAGCAGTAATAACATTGCAGGTAAAAGAATTACAGCCGCTCCCTTTACAAGCAGCGAAACATGGGGATCTCTTTGTTTATTGATGTGGTGCTCCATTCTCCGTATCACCTATCCTATTAAATATATCAATCCTGTTGTTTAACGCATCTGCAACATAAATGCGGCCGTGTTCAACAACTATGCCTGATGGCATTGACAACTCTCCACCGTCTGTTCCATGCCTTCCAAATGTCATAAGATAATCCCCTTTAGCGCTAAACATCTGAACCACATCAAACAATGCATCACTTATATAAATAATGCCATCCGAATCTACTGCTATGCCTTTGGGTCTGGCAAAATCACCGCTTCCGTCTCCCTGTTTGCCGAAAAATGATATAAATTTACCGTGAAGTGTAAATATCTGGATTCTGAAGTTAAGGCTGTCTATGATAAATACTGTGTTATTTTTTATTGTGATGCCTGTTGGAAAATTAAATTCACCTGCTCCATCGCCATGTGAGCCAAAAGAAAATTTAAATTTATCTCTATTATCGTATACAAAAACCATGTTCATACCTGTATCTACGATGTATATATCTCCATTCCCTGCAATGGCAACAGAAGTGGGTCTTATAAATAAACTGTTGGTAATGCTTCCCAGACAGCTGCCGCTCCTGCTTATTATAAATACACTTTTCTGAGAGGAATCCGCAACATATACTCTATTCCCTGTTATTGCTATGCCTGTTGGTGTGGTAAAATATGAAGCGCCGCATTTACTGATAATAGTAAAGCTGTTGTTATCTTTATCAAAAAGTATCACATCTGGTGCATGAATATCTGTAACACCTATAATTCCTTTGTAAGCAGCAATCGCAAAAGGAGAAAACCGCGTATTGTACTGGCTATTTGCACCTGAGATAAAACTGAATATCCGTGAAATCCATCCGGGCCTGATACCTAGATCATTTGCAGAGTATACAGAGCGGACAAATGATATTTTGGGGTTGTTTTCAGGCCAAGCAATATTTACAGTTTTGACTTGCGGCGTGTGTGCACATCCTGTTAAAACTACGAATAAAAAAAGCGATATATTAAAACGCTTTTTAATCATCTTTTTTACCCGTATTTTCATCAGGTACAGGTTGAATAGGCATGCGCATCTTAAACTCAGGTACTGGTGATTCAAAGGTCTTCTGTTTAACCGTATTGGGTTGGGTGGCTGATTCGGAGGTTATGCCGGTTGCTTCAACAATTTTAACATTGTTGAGTAATTGTGAGGAAGAGCATACGCTAAGTCCTAAGATAACATGCATCTCCTCCTTTCCTGTATAAGACAGGCCACCACCAATGCCGCCTGATAAAACGATTGAGCTATTAGCAAAATAGTACCTTGCACCTGCTGTACCTTCAAATCTGTTTTTAAATCCAGTACTGCTAACGATCCAGTTGTCTGTATCAAAAAGTAAATCCCATTGCTCTCTTACTCTGTAAATTATACCACTACTTATAATGACTGCCCTTAGCGCGGACAGATAGCCGGTACTGAAGGTAAGATTAAGCTTGTTAAAGCGTTTCTCGATAACCTCTCGTATATCTGCTGAAGGATGTCCTGAAAGGTTGTCACCAATTACAGTAGTAGCGAGGTCTGGTTTTTGCAGGTAGCGCCATTTAGCGCCAGAGATCATACCTATACTGTTTTTTTCATAAAGTTGTTGATAATTGTTGTATTGCACAGCACCAATCATAACTTCCAGATTATCCAGTATACCAAATGAGACGGTAACGGGGGAAACATTAAAGTTATCTGTCCTATTCTGTTTATAGTACCCTGTCCATACGTTGTAAAGAAATGCACCGCTGCCTAATGTACTTGTATCAGGCACATCAAATATACCTGATAATCCATTCTTGTACGGCGCTGCAACTACTGTCCCGGCAATGCAAAGGAACAGCATAATTGATATGCATAAATTTAAAACAATATTCTGCAATTTCATAATAATCCCACTGGTAGTTTCTTTAAAAATGTTTGCAGGGCGCTGAGATCAGGATCATTTAAGGCACTGGTATATAATGCTTTATTCATCTTTATTGCAATAGATATGTTTCTCCATGCTTCACGGTAATTGCCCATCCTTGCATGAGCACATGCGAGGTTGTAGTAAACATACGCATCAGGTTGTTTAACATTCTTCAAGAGAGATAAAGCCATATCATATTTTTTTAATTGTATATAGAGTGATGCAAGATTGACAGCTGTATCTTTCTGATCAGGATTTAACTTTAACGCATGTTTAAATGCCTGCAGTGATTGATCATATAAGCCAAGATGTTCACTTGCTTCTCCTTGTAATTCAAACAATGCATAATTATATGGATCAAGCAGCTGGGCCTTTTTAACGATATTAAGTGCTGAGGTATAATTGCCTTTCCTTATAAGTACCACTGTCTGATCGTTCATGATAATCGCCTGAACAGTAGGAGAAAAATAAGCAAGCTTGTATGCCATGTTAAGTTGTTTCATTGCATTGCTGTAATCACCCTTATCTGAATAAAGTATGCCAAGCCATCGCCGCGCCTGAAGATAGTATGGGGATAGATTTATAGTATCTTTCAGATCCTTTAAAGCACCGATTCTGTTACCGAGGTTAATTCTAATCATTGCCCTGTCAAAAAAATAGTTTTTATAAAAAGGTGCCTGGGTAATGGCATAAGAAAGTTTATCTTCAATCTTACCCGTCATTGCAGAGCTTTGGGTACGGTTCTGTTTGAATAGGGTATTAGCTAAGAGGTATGCCCTTTGGGCAAGGGTTATATGAAAAGCAGCAATGAATACTAAAAAGCTCACAACTACAAGTACATAGTTGCTGATCTTCCATACATAAGGCTTCACATTAAATGTGCTATGAGCGTATAAACTACCGATGCCAGCATACATCCAGAATAAAACGGCTGTTGCAGGCATTCTAAGAGGGAATGAAAATAAGCCAATAATAAGCAGGTTGATAAATCCGAGGAACCCGCCAATAAGAACAGGAATATCTTTTTCTTGAGCCTCTGATATACTGGATACAAATTCGTATAGTATATATATGAGTAAACCAATGAACATCAGGAATCCAGGGATGCCTGTTTCTGCCAGTATGTTAAGGTATTCGTTATGTGCATAGTTCATAGTAACATGATTTGAAAATGTCATCAGGGATAATGCCCTATCAGCATATAACGGGAATACAGCATCAAATGCTCCAAACCCAATGCCTAAAACAGGATGTGATGGTGCAAGATATACAAGGATTGATTTCCATGTAAGCAATCTTACAATGTTATCGGAATAATATACATCGAATATAGATGTGAAATGTTTGATCAGGTTGCTTGTCTGACTGAATATCAAGGAAAGCAATAAAGTACCTGCAACCACCATACCTGCTATGTATAAAGGGGACAAATTTATTTTGAATTGCCTTTTCTTTCTTACAGAAATAAGTATGCCAATGCTTACAAGACTTACAATAATGAGAGCAGCCCATGAGGCTCTTGAATGTGAAATTATAACATAAAGTATGCCTTCTATTATGCCAATACTAAGGACAATGCTGATCCACAGTTTTTTCCTGAAAATAAATTGACTTATAAGCAAAGGTAAGGCACTGACAATGTACTCAGCACCAAAATTTGATAGCCCAAAGGTAGATATTGGATTTATCCTGCCATACTGATCAGTGGGGATATAGCCATATACACCTGTAAGCTGAGCAAAACCTATTGATGCACTTATTATGACCCCGATGGCAATAGCAATTGTAAGTAGGTCCATATCGTTTTCATCCGGTGCAAAAATAATCAAAGCAGGATAGATGAAAAATGGACCAAGTACTTTTATGATTTCCACAAACCCTTTTACAGGTACTATTGAGGATATTATAGAAACAACAATCCATACACCTATTATCCCTGTAAACAGCATTACACCGGGTATTTTTGTGGGCATTTTATTCTGATGGATTATAGAGACAAGTCCAAAAAATATAAAAGCAGATAAAGCAGAAAATGTGATCTTTATCCACTCATACTCCCATCCCCACTTGACAATGGGTATTATTAAGCACCAAAATAACATAATCAGTAGAAGAGGCTTTAAATACTTATTCACCAATATAACCTCCGAAGTTTCTTCCAAGTTGAATGATCAAGCCATGAACATTGCTGTTAGCGCCTGGTATGTGCTGGTTAATCAAGTATCCTTTTATATTGAGAAACAGCATTCGGTAGTTGTGTGTTACATAAACCTCATACCTCGTATATTCAGATGATGGGTAATATGATGCACTGTTAAATCCATACTGAAAAACTACATTTGCAGCGGTATTCTGGATGGATGTTATGCCAAGTGTCGTTGAAATATATTGATTCCTGTACCATGTTTGAGGAGTGGAATTGTTGAGAATCCCTCCTGTGATCGAGAATAAGCCAACGTATGATACAGGCAGAGAAAATATAAGATTAAACAAACGATTGTAGATAGGGTACTGGTTATAGAAACCTTTTTGAAATTCCCTTTCATAGGTAAAAGTGGATTGAAGATAAGCAGGTTTAAAATAAGCGCTATATAGTTGTGCAAAATAGCGGAAGTCATCAAGATTATTGCCTGAGCCCTGTGTGTATTTTGTGATCATGTAATTCAGGTCATTGTACACATTAAAGAATTTAAAATCTTTTGTGCCTATACCACCGTCAAAATAATGAGTTTGCGCCAGCCCCTGACCAACTGGTGGATTCTGTATCATTGCAACCCCAATATTATATCCTGCATTCATATAGTAGTGATCCCATGGCTTTAAATAGGTGATGCCTCCTTGCAATAATTCTGTATCCATTGAGCTGGTGCCTGCATCACCGGCGCTTCTTGAATCTAGTACATAAATACCGTTTAAAAGACTTATGGTGTTTGTTGCACGATAATAAAGGTTGTAGCCTGCCTGTGTGCCCTGAGAACTGCCTTTACTGTAGGCATTCGTACTGTAGTTGGCAAAATAGTTGGTAGTTATTCTCCAGTCAGGGGTACTTACAAGGTTTGTATATACATTGAGTTGATCTGTTGAAATTGTTGTTTGTGACGGATATGCAAATGCAAAATTATAGGTGTTTAATCCTGTATAAAGGTGTAATGTTTTGTTAAAGGTTTTATTATCGTTAATACTAAGCCCCTTTGAAGTATAATTGTTGTTCGTGATTAGATCATTCTGGCTAATATACTGATATTGACCTGTTAATATATTATCCTTGTTCGCCTTTGAGAACGATACAACAGAAGTTGTTCTGTCCTGCTTGAATATGTAAGGAACGCCGGATGTTTCATTGCGTGTTTTATCAAAAATAATATTGAATCTTGGAAGAGAGTTTACAGCAATAGCCCAGTTTAGACCGTAAGAAAAGGTCCGCATTCTGAGCAGGTAACCTATACCTGTGTCCTGCTCATTATATATATCTCTTATATAGGAGAGCAATGGAGAGCTATCCGGCAAGAAGGTAAGGTTCAATGCATAGCCTGTTGTATATCTTCTTAATCCTCCTCCAGTTGTTGTGTAATCTATATCATCAATATTAAGGCCCGAAGAGAATACAGCGAGTCTTGGATCGTATATATAGGTTGCGAAGTTAAGTCCTAATACACCACCAAACCCTCTTGTATAGCTAGAGGTATTATTATAATCAGCAAGGTAGTCCTCATACCTTAAACTTGCCTGTCCTCCTATATAATACCTGTGTGCATCTACATTGATTGGTAAAAACAATATACATATGAATATTAATATACATCTTTGTATCACTTTCATTGCAGCATATCGTTCTTTTATATTTCCTCGGTTACGGGTAGTTTGCTTTTTCAATGCTATTCCCATTTAACTGAGCCATTACGTTTTTACTCTTTTCTCATTCTCACATTTATACCCTTATATTATATTTAATCATAAAAAAAGGGGGCTTACGCCCCCTATGAAAAAGCAGTTTTATTTTATGTGACAATCGAGACAGAGCTGACTGCTTGTTATTGCATCCCTTAATAACAAGGGATTTACCGAGCCGTGAACAGAATGGCAGCTTCCACATTCAACCCCTTTACCTGTACCACCATTGGGATCCTGGAAGAGCTCCACATTTACCGGACTTGCCTGGAATTGAGAAACAATTACACCAGCGCCTGAGCTGATACCATTGTATGGTGACTGCCCAGGATACGGGATACCAATAGGGTGATTACCATTCATGTTTCCACCAACACCAACTTGATAGGTTGTATTTGTCAACTGGTATGCCGCGTTCACATCGCCCTGCATAGGTATAGAGTAGCTTGAATTTACAATACCTGTTGATTCGTTAAATACCTCATTAACCTGTCCTATTGCAACCGAACCATCATGACACGAAATACATTTGAATGATGGCAGGTTTGCCGGATTTGTTGGCAGGACTGTTCCCGCTGATGTCCCCGTTGCACTCCCTGTACCCCATGTCCATGTTGTATTGATTGAAGCAGCATGGTTCCAGATAAACCTTTGATCGAGTGCATGGTGCGGTGTATGACAGAACACGCATATCTGGCTTGTACCACCTGCTGTTGTTGCCTGCGATCTTGTGGCATTTGTAGAGCTGGCTGAAAGATTATGCTTGGTTGTAGTAATCGCCGCATTTGCTGTTACAGTTAGCCCCGCAATGGCTAACATTAACACTACAAAACTAATTTTTTTCATTGCCTTCACCTCCTTTTTATCATTACTTATAACAGGATTCATGCCAGTTTGGTTAACCAAAAATGCAATAAGAAGGCGGCTTACCCATGTTTTTTGATTGTTTTCACTCAATTGTATATTGAAAATAAATAGTTATTCCTATTGATCAGTTAATACACATTACCCCTGTAGCTATAGCTATCAGCAATATAGATACGGTTGTTTTTATCAATGGCAATAGCTGTTGGTATTCGTTGGGTGTTTTCACTCAATTGTATACTGAAAATCACTACTTATTGCTATTGATCAGTTGATACACATTAACCC
>JAMCPX010000041.1 GCA_023382265.1 Deltaproteobacteria bacterium
CGGTGGAAGAAAGGGTTTAGAGGTTATCAAAAAAATTATTCAACAGGCAGGCTCATTTCTGAACGAGGATGGCACGCTTATCATAGAGCATGATGATACCCACAAGGAATACCTTGAAACATTCTGTGCAGGTGAGGATCAATCATCGCTCCGATACATTAAAACAATCAATGATTTTTCCGGTCTTCCGCGCATGAGCATATTTTCCTGCAGATACAACAAGGTACATGCCAATGCTAAATTATCGCGTTAACAGAAAATTGCTCAAGGCGGATTTGCTGGATCTGTTCATTCGTTTCAACTTCTTTCCCCTCTATCCCGGCATATGGTTCTTTTCGGGCAAATTGACTTTTTGCGTTACCTACCGTAAACATATACCTGTGGTGCCGTTAATGGGGGAGGGGTGGTGAGATTGCAGACCAATACGCTTGCAAAGCTGCAAAGTCCTGTCGCTGATGATGCTGTTTTCAGAAAGCGGCTGTTTCTTGCGCTTGAACAGGCACGGAAGAAAAGGGCGATCTGGATTACCGGCTTGCCCGGCTCTGGCAAAACAACACTGGTTGCAAGCTATATATCGGCATACAAGATTCCCCATGCCTGGTATCATATTGATAGCTCGGATACAGACATTGCGACCTTTTTCTATTACCTGAAGCTGCTTGTAAAAGGAATCAATGGTAAGAAAAGTACGAGGTTGCCTGTCTTAACGCCGGAGTATCTTCCGAACATTTCAATCTTCGCACAGAGGTACTTTGAAAATCTCTACTCAATGCTGCCGAAGGGTTTTGTGCTTGTTTTTGACAATTACCATGAGGTCAATGCAAATCCGCTGTTTCATACAATCATGCATGAGGCTTTGATGAATGTTCCGGAGCATGGGAATATCATATTGATAAGCCGGACTGAACCTCCTGATTCGTTTTCAACGTTCGAGACAGACAGTATGATGGAGATCGTCGGTAATGAGTTGATCAAGTTTACGTCAGATGAAACACAAGAATTGATTAAGCTTCGTTCAGGGAACGGGCATAACAAAGAGATGGTGAACAGGCTTCACGATTTTACGGACGGCTGGGCAGCCGGGATCATCCTCATGCTCGAGCGGAATAAAGAGAAATTAGAAATTGCTTCACAGGAAGACTTCAAAGATAATCAAGCCATATTCGATTACTTTTCTGCTGAGATCTTCGAAAAAATGAAGCCTGCAGATCAGGATTTTCTGCTGAAGACATGCCTTTTCCCAACAATGACCGTTGAAATGGCAACGCAGATGAGTGGAAGCCGCACTTCTAAAAAACTATTGGGCGATCTAATCAAATCTCATTATTTTACCATCAAATATCAGGATAACACCTATAAATACCACGACCTGTTCAGGGAATTTCTCCTAGTGCGTGCGAAAATGTATTTCAGTGCAACAGAGCTTCAGCGTATCAATAAACAGTCAGCAATGATTCTTAAGGAAAATGGTAAGATTGAAGATGCTGTAAAGTTGTTTAGAAAGGCCGGAAGCATAAAGGATATTCAGAAGATTATTCTAGAGCAGGCACAGGCATTGATAGAACAGGGAAGAAACAAAGTGCTTGAGGAATGGATAAAAGCCATACCCGAAGATATCTTAAATCAAGAACCATGGCTTTTATACTGGCTCGGTGAGGCGCGAGCGGTGTTTAATCCTGTTGAAGGAAGGTTATATTTTGAGAGAGCATTTAGACTATTTTTTAATGCTGGACATAATTCTCGGGATGTTTACTCCCGGAGAAAGGTACTTCCTGCAGGGCTATACCTGTCCTGGTGCGGTATTATTGAAACATTTATATATGAGTATGGTAATTTTGAGCTGATCAATAAATGGGTTATGGAAATGGAAAAAATAATTCGAACATATCATACATTTCCATCAAGGGATCTCGAAGAGCGCATATTAAGTTTATTGGTTTTTGCCTTAACACATTACAACCCATATCATACTAAAATTGAATTATGGGCAGATCGCGTTTTACAACTATTAAAATATAGTAAGGACCCTAATCAGAGTGTATATTATTCATTCTCAATATTACACTACTTTGCATGGATAGGGGACGTCTCTAAATATCAGGTACTCGTTGAATTAATGCAAAAGATACCCCAGTCATTATCTATAAAAAGCCAATTACTTCAAAAGATGTATGGTGCCGGATATGCCAGGCAGATAGTCTCGAAAGAAGAGTGCCTGCGCTTTGTATCCGAAGGCATGGAGATGGCTCATCAATACGGAGTGCGATTTCTCGATCACATGATTATTTCGCAGGCTGTTTATCTTTTGTTTAGCATTAACGATCTCAATGGTGTTGAAAATTTCTTACAAAAAATGGGACTATCGGTAAATCATTCCAATGCCTTACAGATAAGTCAGTATGCCATATTATCCGGATGGTTGGATCACCTGCGGGGGAATATATCGCTTGCCATTGAAAAGATTGAGAGGAGTCTTGTCTTATCTATAAAGGCGCAAATACCCTTTGCACAGGCCGTAAGCCGTTTCGCATTAGCTCAGATACTTTATGAACAAGGAGATTACAAAAAGGCTGGCGAACATTTCAAACACGGGCTTTTTATTGCCAAAGGAATGAAAAGTAAATCGTTGGAGCTTACATCTTATTATATACAGGCTTACTGGCTATTAAATGAAAAGCATTCGAATACAAGAAAGACAGAGAACAAAGGTCTCAGGATACTGAAGAAATGTTTGGTCATGAGTAAGAAATACGGTCTGGTTAATGTGTACTTTGCCTGGGGACAAAAGATGGCATATTTGAGTCTCAAGGCATTGGAGAATAATATAGAGGTTCATTATGTGCGGGATTTAATTCACAAGCTTGAACTCTTTCCCGACACACCTCCGTATGCATGCGAGAGCTGGCCATGGGCATTCAAGATTTATACGCTCGGCAGTTTTAAGATCCTGAATGAGGACGCACCGGTCGAGCTGTCCAAAAAAGCGCAGCTTAAACCTGTTGAGCTGCTGCAGTTTCTTATCGTCAATCACGATAAAGCAGTCGAACTGGATCATATAAGCGGCATGCTATGGCCTGATGCCCAGGGCGATTATGCACACCAGACGCTGGATACAACCATCCACCGGTTAAGAAAGTTGCTCGGTTACAATGATGCTGTGATAGCGGAAGGAGGCAGGCTTATGCTGAACCCGAAGACATGCTGGGTAGATGTACAGGCATTCGGGGCCTTGTTCGACAGCATGGAGGGCCTTTTAGAGAAAAAGAACTGGATTGCGCATCAAGTGCGGAATGACGGTAAAAAACAGGTCAATAGACAAGATGAAGAAGATGATCAAGTCAAAGAGCTGGGAAGGCGTATCTTAAATCTTTACAAGGGAGATTTTTTTGCGCAGGGGACTCTGCCATCATGGGCTATAAGTTTTCGGGATAGTCTGCATGACCGGTTTACGCACGTTATTGAAATGCTCGGCGACTATTACGAAAAGAGCGGGGATACGGTACAGGCAGTCCGGATATACAAGAAGGGACTGGAGATTGACAACCAGGCAGAGCTTTTTTATCAGCGGCTGATGCTGCTGTATCAATCGCACGGACGCACTGCCGAAGCTGCTGCCCTGTACAAGCACTGTGAGGTGATATTATCCCGGACACTGGGCATAAAGCCCTCGGACAAGACCAGAAAGATATATCAGAATATTATAAAATCAAAAAGGTAAGACTCTCTCACCCTTAGAAGCAGAATAGAGGGAAGGAACCATTCTAATCCTTGCATCTTCGATTTTCTTCTGGTTCTTGCCCTATTAGAGAACGGATACCCGCCCATTATCCCTTACAACTTATTCTTATCAATATATTTGATACCAGCGATATTTTTGAAATCTGCATCCTGCGTCCATAGAATGGCATTATTTGCTTTTGCAGTTGCCAATATAACGCTGTCTGCTAAGGGAAGTTTATATTCTAACCCAACTTTAGCCGCATTTAATGCAATGGCTATATCAAGTTCAACGGTCCTGCCCTGTATCATAATAGCTATTGCCTGAAGTGCAGCATCTTCACCTTTTTGTTTAACTACACTTTTAAACACCTCTAAAATACATATAGAAGGAACAAGAAGATTTTTAATATCTTCAATGGGTTTTGCAAAATAACTGGCATTAGGGGCATCTGCAAAATATTCGAGCCATCCGCATGAATCTACTAAATTCATATTCTATCTTTTTCTCTTATTATAGTGGTATCAATACCTTGTAGAAAACCGCGCATTTTTTTTATGTCTTTTACCGGTATATACTCTATACGATTTTCATATTGTAGAACATGGACTTTTGTGCCAGCTTTGATTCCCAATGATTTCCTTATCCTCAGAGGTACAACCACTTGATATTTTGGAGAAACTTTTACTATTTCCATACACTCCTCTCCCTCTATTTTCCATCGATACATTATATGTAATACGATAGTATCATCGATATCGGATGTCAAGATGTCTATCTTTTTTGGGCTTAATAATGCGGTCTGAGGATACAGGTTGTGGTTCACCCCGTTAGAAGCATAGTATAGGAAAGAAATTCTTTCGACAGATCAAAACGGCTCATCGCTATGTGTTTCTAACGGGGTAAACTTCTCTCTATTCGGTAATAGAGTTGTTGTGGGGAAAGTTGCGATTAAAAGGATGATCCTCTTTGAAGACTCAAATGCTTGCGCCGGTTCAAAATCGCATGTAGTTCCGACACCATTGGCCAATAATTTCTGATTCATGTTAACACCGTAATACGGTATCACCGACCCACAACCCGCCAGAACCATTGTCAATAAATATAAAACACCAACCTTTTCATGTATCCTCCTCCCGTGACAGGCGGGGCGTACGCCCCGCCTTATCTTCTATCCTGTCATTCCGTACTCGATACGGAATCCAGTTTGTTTAACTCTATAACTTTCCACGGCCATTGTGGCCCTGTGTACGGAAAGTATTGAGGACCTGTTGCTAAACCGACAATCTTAGTTACACTGTTACTATTCCAATTCGCAACCCAGACATTGCCAGATGCATCAATGGTCATGGTTTTGTATCCTTTCTCCGGCGATTTGCTTCTGCATATACCCACTTTTCCAGATGCCTTGGCTCGATGTTTTGGATTGAGTCGAGCGATGCAATGAGTGCGCGTGCCGCTCTGACGATTTGTGCTGTTCGGTTATCATTATAAGTTACGAGGAAGAAAAGAGTGTAAAAAGAGAAGGAACTCGCCGGGATAAAGAGTGCGATTCCCCTCTTTATACCGATAACAACGTGGAAGAAATGGTTAAAATAAAACAAACAATTCAACATATCGAGTCCCTCCATTGTATGCCCCCATTTGGGTTTTATCATTTCAATAGCGCATTCATACTTACAAATGACTTACAGATTCTGTGAAAAAATCCGCAAATTGTAATTATTTTAACTACAATCCATAATAAAATGTCCTTCATTATATTGACGAAACACGGTTCAAAGGTTAGAAAATATCAAGCGGGGTAATAATAAGTGAAGGACCATGTTTTAACAAAGCTTCAGAATCCTAAAACAGACAATGTAGTTATTAGGGAACGGCTGTTTCGAATACTGGTTCAGGCTCGCAAGAAGAAAAGTATCTGGATTACCGGCTTGCCCGGCTCTGGCAAAACAACACTGGTTGCAAGCTATATATCGGCATACAAGATTCCCCATGCCTGGTATCATATTGATAGCTCGGATACAGACATTGCGACCTTTTTCTATTACCTGAAGCTGCTTGTAAAAGGAATCAATGGTAAGAAAAGTACGAGGTTGCCTGTCTTAACGCCGGAGTATCTTCCGAACATTTCAATCTTCGCACAGAGGTACTTTGAAAATCTCTACTCAATGCTGCCGAAGGGTTTTGTGCTTGTTTTTGACAATTATCATGAGGTCAATGCAAATCCGCTGTTTCATACCATCATGCATGAGGCTTTGATGAAGGTTCCGGAGTACGGGAATGTCATATTGATAAGCCGGACTGAACCTCCTGATACATTCTCACGCATGCGGGCAAACAGTATGATGGAGATTATAGGCAACGAACAGATAAGGTTTACACCTGAAGAAACCGGCGAGCTTATCCGGCTGCGCTCCGGTGAAAGCCATACTCATGAGACGGTCAACAAACTTCACGATTGGACAGACGGCTGGGCAGCCGGGATCATCCTTATGCTCGAACAGGATAAAGCAAGGCTAGATGCCAATTCTCAAAACGGCTTCAAAGACTATCAAGCTATATTCGACTATTTTTCCGCTGAGATCTTTGACCGGTTAGAGCCTGCCATGCAGGATTTTCTTCTGAAGACAAGCTTTTTCCCCTCCATGACTGCAGATATGGCAAACAGGATTACGGGCAGTGCTGTCTCGGATCGCATATTGAACGGGCTGGTGAAGTCCCAGTATTTTACCATCAGGCATCAGGACAATACCTATACGTATCACGATCTGTTCAGGGAATTTCTACTTTTAAAGATGCGTGGTATATTTTATCAGGAAAACAAAATCAAGATTCAACGAAACGCTGCCAGGATCCTGGCGGATGCCGGATATATTGAAGATGCAATCGAATTGTTCTTACGATCCAAGGATTGGGCAGAGGCTGTAAAATTGATCATGGAACATGCATCTTCTCTTATTTTACAAGGTAGAAACCGCACACTGGAAGCATGGCTGAGAGAGCTGCCTGCTGATGGAGCAAAAAAGAATCCATGGATTATTTACTGGTTTGGTATGTGCAAACTGCCGTTTGAACCTTCCAAAACCCATGTTCTCTTTGAAAAAGCATTTAAGCTTTTTGAGAAAAATAATGACAAAACTGGTGTGTTTATGGCGTGGACTGGTGCGGTTTATTCTGTTACGTATCAGTTTGGGAATTATAAGCTTTACGATCGCTGGATAAACAGTATGGAAGGGCTCATGCATAAATACAGAACCTTTCCCTCGCAAGAAATAGCTGCTACTGCAACGTATGCCATGTTAGGAGCTATGGTATTCCGGCAGCCCTTTAATCCAAAAATCAAGAGTTGGATTCAACAGGGCTTTTCTATCCTGTCAAAAAGTAAAGATCTCAACTTCAATATACAATTGAGCCTTATTATAAGTCTTTATTATATATTTATAGGTGATTTTGCAAAAGCCGGTTCAATCATTGCACCTTATAGAAAACTAACCTATTCGAACAAGATATCTCCGCTGACCTTTATTACATTTAAAGATTTGGAGGTGCTCTATTGCTGGAAAACCGTTGAACGCGATCCGTCTTTTACTCCGTTGTATCAGGGCATGGGATTAGCTCAAGCAACAGGTGTTCATGTACTGGATCATACACTTTTAAGTTATGGTGTAGGATGGGTGCTTGCATCGGGCGATCTGTCTCTTGCCAGGAAGCTTCTCCATGAGGCTTCAAAAACAATTGGACAAGCTGGTCCATTTGATGCGGCTTTATATTATTACTTTTTGGCTTCAGAATCCCTGCTACAAAAAAACTTTGCTACTGCACTCATGAACCAAAAAAAAGGAGGATATATCAAATTTAGTTGAAATTTGAAATAGTGGCTCCACTGTGGAATGATCCACAAAGGTTTAAAAAACAAAAAGAAAGGAGCCACTGATGAAAGTAAACACGAGAAACAGGAAAAAAGCAA
>JAMCPX010000042.1:0-2211 GCA_023382265.1 Deltaproteobacteria bacterium
CAGGTGCAGTTTAAAGAATGCATGACAGGGACCGAAGAAGGACGGAAATTTTATGTTATAGGGGTAACCGGACTGCCGGGAGCAGGTAAAAGTTCATTGATAGATGTCATGATAAATTATTTTCGTTCAAATAAAAAAACAGTTGGTGTTATTGCGATAGACCCGACAAGCCCTTTTACCGGTGGTTCCATTCTTGGAGACAGGGTAAGAATGCAAAATCACTCCAGCGACAGGGATGTTTTTATTAAGAGTTTGCCTACAAGAGGGTGGCGCGGCGGCATATCAAAAGTAACATCAAGAATGGTTACCGTTATGGATGCCATGAAAAAAGATATTATTATTGTTGAAACTGCGGGTGTAGGGCAGACAGAGGTAGAAATCAAAAACCTGGTTCATACGACAATTGTTGTTCTGGTAGGAGGTCTTGGAGATTATATCCAGATTGTAAAGGCTGGAATACTGGAAATTGCTGATATTTTTGTCATAAATAAAGCTGATAACAGCAATACAGGGCAACTTGAATTTGACCTTAAAACTTTCTTCGGTATAAGTGAAAATACAAGCCAGCCAGGTGAGGGTGAAACATGGAAACCTCATATTTATCTGACTGAGGCAATCAATGATAGGGGAATAAGCAAGCTTATTGAAGGAATTTTCCATCATGAAAAATACCTTAAATCAACAGGCAAATTTGAGCAGTATTTCAAAAACAAATCCAGGATTGATTTAAGAGATATAATAAGTGATTATTTAATCAATCTTTTTTTTGCAAAACTTGAAGAAGATGATTTACATAAAAAACTGCTTGATGACCTTGAAGCCAATAAAATCGATCCTTACAGTTTAGCAGAAAAAATACTCAAAGAATTTCTTAAACTTAATTCAAAATAAAAAAGGAGACATGCCATGCCAGAAGCTAAAAAGACAACAAAGGAGATATTAAGCAGTATTGGTAAGGGCAGTACTAAAATGCCTCTATTTGACAGCAAGAGCCTAAAATCAATTAAAAAGGATTTAGAAGACTGGAAAAATACAAAAATCACCGGCACTGACAGGGAAAACTACTCTGTAACACCGGAGACTATCCTGGGTTCTAAAATACCCAGGAACCTCATATATACCCCGCTTGATATACCTGACTTTGATTACAGGGCAAATCTTGGAAACTCAGGGGATGCCCCGTTTACAAGAGGAATACATCCCAATATGTACAGGGGTAAGCAATTTACAATAAGGCAGATAAATGGATTCGGCGGCCCTGAAGATACCAACAAAAGATTTAAATTCATGCTTGCAAACGGTGCCACAGGCTTGAGTGTTATATTTGATATCCCCACAGTCCAGATGTATGATTCGGATGATCCTATATCAAAGGGCCAGGTTGGTACCTCAGGTGTTGCAATAGACTCACGTGGTGATATGGACATACTCTTTAGTGGTATCCCTCTTAAAGATGTAACGGTATCCATAGTAACTCATTATCCTTCAAATACCGCAATACTTTTTCCCATGTTTTTAGCATCAGCTGAGAAAAGGGGTATATCCTGGAAAGATCTGAAAGGAACCGTACAAAATGATATAACACTGGAAGAAGTTGTAAGAAGCGGCCCTGAATATATCCCTCCCCGTGACTGCTTCAGGTTGCAGTGCGACAATATTGAATTTATAAAACAAAATATCCCTAATTGGAACTTTGTAACGTTAAACGGCTACAACCTTCATGAGTTTGGAACCTCAGGTGTTACAGAGATGGCAGTAGCAATGTCAAATGCAATAGAGACTCTTAATGAGATGATATCAAGAGGTCACGACGTTGATTGGGTAGCAGCAAGGCTTGCCTTTTTCTGGTCAATATCAAATGACTTCTTTGATGAGGTTGCAAGAATAAGGGCAGCAAGAAGGTTATGGTATAAGATTATGAAATACCGTTTTGGCGCCAAACAGTCCCGTTCCATGTGGATGAGATGCCATGTACAGACATCAGGCATAACGCTTACAAGGCAGGAGCCTCTAAATAACATTGTAAGGTCGTCCCTCCAGGCGCTCTCAGCCGTATTTGCAGGTGTACAGTCGCTCCACGTTGATTCATATGACGAAGCATATGCGGTACCTACCGAAGAGGCGGCGCTTATCTCTCTTAGAACCCAGCAGATAATACAGTCAGAAACTGCAGTAACAGAGGTTGTAGATCCCCTTGGAGGATCTTACTAT
>JAMCPX010000042.1:2221-2812 GCA_023382265.1 Deltaproteobacteria bacterium
GATTGAAAAAGTAGGAGGATATGTTGCATCTATTGAGAAGGGATGGATACACAGAAAAGTTGCTAGCTACTTTAACGCAGAACATGCAAAAATTGAATCGGCAGCTATAAAGGTTGTAGGACTCAATAGCTACGTATCATCTGCAAAGATTCCCCCCATAAAAGTCTTTAAGTACCCCAAAGGAGCAGAAGAGCGGCAGATTGCCAAACTTGCAAAGCTTAAATCTTCAAGGGACAACACCTCTGTTTCAAAAGCCTTAAAAGATCTTGAAGATGCATGCAGGGGTAGTGTCAATATTTTTCCATACTCCCTTGCATGTGCAAGGGCAGGCTGCACCGAAGGTGAAGTGTTTGCTGTCTTTAAAAAGGCATTTGGTCTCTGGAGACCGCCTGCAATGTTTTAAGATTAATTCTATAAGTGGAGGTTTAAGTTATGGCTAAAAAAAATATAAAAGTGCTGCTTGCAAAGCTAGGTCTTGATGTACATTCAAGGGGAGTATTTATTGTTGCTAAGCAGCTAAGAGATGCCGGAATGGAAGTAATATACATAGGAAACTCAAGCCCGGACCAGATAATAAGAGCAGCTATACAG
>JAMCPX010000043.1 GCA_023382265.1 Deltaproteobacteria bacterium
TAAATCTGTTAGACAGGTGGTCGATGAACTCAAAGACAAGTGGACTATTACATTAAAAGACGAAATTTCTGGCAATTCCGTAAATATCCTTATCAACAAAAAACCGCACTAATTGGGAAACTCAGGAAAGATAATTACATTGCGTTCTTGGAATATCCTCAGGCTTCCCGCAAATTCATCTATACGAGCAATGCCATCGAATCCATCAATGCCGGTATTGAGAAGATGAGATTGAATCTGAGAGGGTATTCCCCCTCATCACGAGCATTGGTGGTGGACCTGTTCATACAGATGATAAACCTCTGTTTGACTTACGCTTAGAGATGAAGGAAACTTAAACAATCGAATACACATTTTTCAGAGGTACTCGGGTATAGCACAATCTCGCAGATTGTGGGTTTCTGCGTCAATCTAGACCAAACCTGCCTTTAAAATGTCATGCAGATGTATGATGCCTATGGGTTTATCTTTTTTACCGTTTTCCGTCACAAAAAGAGATGTAATAGAATAGGTTTCCATTATATTTAATGCCTTAACGGCAAGTGCTGCCTTTTCTATACATTTTGGATGCAGCGTCATTATATCTTTTGCCTTTTTATCAAGAAGATCGCTGTACTTCGCAAGCGATCTTCTTAGATCTCCATCCGTTATAATCCCTTCAAGCTTGCCTTTTCTATCATAAACACCGGTAACCCCAAGCCTCTTTGATGTAATCTCAATAAGTACATCCCTCATCTTTGTATCAACGTTAACGTGGGGTATCTCGGAACCCGTATGTATAAAATCCTTTACAGTCAGGAGCAACTTCTTACCAATCAACCCCCCGGGGTGAAACATGGCGAAATCATCCTTTGTAAAACCCCTTTTTAAGATGAGTGCTACCGCAAGTGCATCCCCGACAGCAAGCTCTGCAGTAGTGCTTGCTGTCGGGGCAAGGCCAAATGGACATGCCTCCATCTCAACGGGAACATGTATTATCACGTCCGAAGAACGGGAAAGCGTAGAATTTTTTTTACCCACTATTGCTATAAGTTTTATTCCGAGCCTTTTAACAAAAGGTATGATCCGTAATAGCTCCTCGGACTCCCCGCTGTTGGATATTGCTATTACAATATCATCCCTTCCGAGGATTCCAAGATCCCCGTGTGCACCTTCTGTTGGATGAAGGAAATAAGATGGTGTACCTGTGCTTGCCATAGTTGATGCAATCTTTTGTCCGACAAGCCCTGACTTACCAAGCCCTGAGATTACAACCTTGCCTTTTGTATTCAGGATCAGTTCAACTGCATCCTCAAAATGCCTGTCAAGATGTGCGATAATATTTCGAATCGCATCAGCCTCTATCTTTAAAACCTTTCTTGCCTCTTTTAATGTATCAATGTCTTTTTTTAACGATGTCATTTATTTCCTTTACACTTTCCAACAGATTTTCTACTTCGTTTATTTTAAGCGAGTTTGCCCCATCACTTAAAGCTTTATCAGGATGTGGATGAACCTCCATGAACAAGCCGTCAATACCAACCGCTGCTGAAGCTCTTGAAAGCATGTGAATGTATTCTCTCTGTCCACCGGATACCCCGTCTGATAAAGAAGGTAACTGAACACTATGTGTTGCATCAAAAATAACGGGATATCCGAACCCTCTCATTATAGAGATTGCTCTAAAATCGGTTATAAGCATATTGTAACCAAATGTATACCCGCGCTCTGTTAAAATGATTTTATCATTTCCGGTGGATTTGATCTTTTCTATCGCATACTTGATATCCCATGGTGCCATGAATTGCCCTTTTTTTATATTTACAACCCTTCCTGTTCTGCCTGCCGATATCAATAGATCCGTTTGCCTGCTTAAAAATGCCGGAATCTGTATAACATCGACAACATCCGATGCGGGTTTCATATCTGCTGCAGTGTGAACATCCGACAGTATTGGAACATCATAATATTGTTTTACTTTCGATAAGATCTTCATACCCTTAACAATGCCAGGCCCCCTGTACGATTTATGGGATGTCCTGTTTGCCTTATCGTAAGATGCTTTAAATATAAAGCCTATGCCCATCTTCGCGGTTATTGATTTAAGGGATTCCGCTATAGACATTGTTAATTCTTCGTTTTCGATGACGCAGGGACCTGCGATAAGAACAAAATCTTTATTACCGCCCATACGTACGCCATTTATATTGATAGCTTTTACTTTAATGCCCATGTTTGTTCTTTTTTTTATTGGTTATTGCAGCTTTTATAAAATGGACAAATAGCGGATGCGGCTCAACAGGTTTTGATTTGAATTCGGGATGGAACTGACAGCCAAGGAACCATGGATGGTTTTTTAGCTCTACAATTTCGACAAGTTTCGTATCAGGGGATTCCCCGCTTATTATCAAACCTTTTGATACAAAATTCTGTCTGTAATTGTTATTGAACTCGTACCTGTGCCTATGCCTTTCCCGAATGTTATTAACATTATAAGCTCTATATGCATGGGTCGACGGCTGGAGTACACATTCATACGCACCAAGCCTCATAGTACCGCCAAGCGTTACATTTTTTTGCTCAGGCATAAGATCGATTACCGGATTTTTTGTTTCGGGATTAAATTCACTGCTGTGAGCGCTTTTTATCCCTGCAACGTGTCTTGCAAAATCAATAACCGCTATCTGCATGCCTAAACATATCCCAAAGTATGGTATCTTCTTCTCCCTTGCATATTTAGATGCAAGGATCTTACCTTCTATCCCCCTGCTACCAAAGCCTCCGGGAACGAGTATGCCATCCACACCTTTTAAAAATTTCTCTACACCGTCACTTTCTATTTCTTCGGAATCTATGTATTTATGGTTTATTTTTACACCATTCGCAATACCGGCATGCGTAAGAGCTTCATGCAGACTTTTATAAGAGTCTTTTAGGTGCACGTACTTACCGACAATAGCTATGATCACCTCATCTTTTATTGCCGCTTCTTTTTTAGATAATTCCTCCCACCTCGTTAAATCCGGAGAACCCGTCCATATATGAAGTTTTTCTATAACCTTTTCATCAAGCCCTTCCCTGTGGAATACGAGCGGAACATCATAAATAGAATCTACATCGACATCGGATATAACTGCGTCCTGGTCAACATCTGTGAAAAGCGCTATTTTTGCTTTCATGTCTTTATCTATCACACGATCTGTTCTGCATATCAGGATATCGGGCTGGATGCCTATCGCCCTTAATTCTTTTACAGAGTGCTGGGTTGGCTTTGTTTTTACTTCGCCTGAAGCTTTTATATAAGGAACCAGCGTGAGATGGAGGTATAAAACATTTTCGGCACCTACGTCTTTTTTCATCTGCCTTATTGCTTCAAGAAACGGCAGTCCCTCAATGTCTCCAACCGTACCGCCAACCTCTATAATAACTATATCCCTGCCTTTTGCGTTCTCCTTAATGCGTTTTTTGATCTCATCCGTTATGTGAGGAATAACCTGAACAGTACCTCCAAGATACTCACCCTTCCGCTCCTTATTGATCACTGTATCATAAACCTGACCAGTTGTGATATTGTTTGACTGCGTAACCTTTACGCTTGTGAAACGTTCGTAATGCCCAAGATCAAGGTCTGTTTCCGCCCCATCGTCTGTAACATAAACCTCGCCGTGCTGATATGGGTTCATGGTCCCTGGGTCCACATTTATATATGGGTCGAGTTTCTGCATGGATATCTTTAAACCCCTTGCTTCTAAAAGAGCTGCAACAGAAGCCGATGCGATCCCCTTACCAAGCGAGGATACAACACCCCCGGTTACGAATATAAATTTTGATCTCATATCTTTCCCTTTTCTTTTAAGTACCTTTCTGCCCTTTTCAAATCTTGAAGTGTATCAATCCCCGGTGGGGCACCTTTGGTTACAACAACCTTTATTCTGTAACCGTTTTCAATCAACCTTAGCTGTTCAAGTCTTTCCATTCTCTCAAGATTAGATTGTCTTAGTTTTACAAACTCAAATAAAACAGACGGTCTGTATATATAAATACCTATATGCCGATAATGCGATTTTATCTTTTTGACAAGCTTTCCTTTATCATCTCTTATGTATGGGATTGGAAATCTCGAGAAATAAAGTGCATAACCATCTTTGTCCATAACTACTTTGACATTGTTTGTATCATTAAGTTCATCATTGGTTTCTATGCCTGAAGCGAGTGTAAAAGTATCCGTCTTATTATTTGTTTTGAGTGCAGATTCAATGCCTCTATCAAACATACCGGAGGTAAGAAAAGGTTCATCGCCCTGCAGGTTCATCACGATAGAGCAATCAATATTTTTTACAGCATAAGCAACCCTGTCCGTTCCGCTGTTTATACTCCTGGGTGTCAATACACACTCTCCATTAAATTTTCTTACAGCATCAAAAATCCTCTGATCATCTGTAGCGACTATCACCCTTTTTGCAAATTTTGATAAAGATGCGTTTTCATAAACGTGCTGGATTATTGTTTTACCCGCCAGTTTCAAGAGAGGTTTTCCGGGCAGCCTTTTTGATCCAAAGCGAGCAGGAATTACTATCACAACATTTTTCATGTTTATAATTATTAGATACCTCTTAAAAGTAAGTCAAGGATTAAGCTTTTATTTTTATCAAATGCACATCCTCGCTGCTTGCAGCGAGGTATCCGTTATTCCCGGGTACCCGGTCGCACATTCTACGGATTCCCTCTTTCCCCGGACTGACAACACAGGCGTTTTCCACCGATGTAAACATCTGTAAAATCTTTTGATTATATGTACGTAACAAAGAACATTTAGCGTTGTCTCACTCAAAACCAATCCTTCATTATTTTTTTTAAATGTATTATTCGTATAAAGGAGTTTTAAAACATCCATTTTGCAACTTTAGATAAAACACTTCATTTACCGTTCCGATGAAGTATTTTTCTTGCTTTTCCTTTAGAAAGAATCTGCGCCTCCTTCATAATCTTTCTTCTTCTTGCCGCCTCATTACTTTTAGTTAAATATATGATATCATTATTCTCCAACAGCGGATTATCTGCACGCTTACGGGTTTGTATGTATCGTAAAAAATTTACCTTTATTGTATGATTTCCTCTTATCATAATTATATTTTTAAGATCCGAACTGGCAACAGGGACTGCAGCACCTATTGCATCCATTATCCTTGCTCCTTTATTCAACAGTAATCGCCCCGGTGCCTGCACTGCCCCAAATATCGTAACGTTAACGTACTGCCACTTGATCTTCGGAATATAGATCGTATCACCTTTCGCTATAACAGGATTTTCACTCTCGTTGTGGGTATGCAGATAGTCAAGAAAGTTTACATCAATTTTTTTATCACCTCTTTTTATGATAATATTGGCATAATCGGAAGTGCCCTTACCGTGAATGGTTAATGGTCCGCCCGCAAGCATCATAGCATCGGACAGCCTTACACCTTCATTGAGTGAATACCTTCCCGGCTTCTCGACCGCACCGCTGATAGTTATGGAAAAAAGCCTCGACGAAATCGGTGTAATACCATCGGTTGTTATCTTGATCCCACCTGATGGTATCCTGTACTCTCGGGCAAGCATGTCCTTAAGATCGTACAATGGCATACCAGATACAATAATCTTTTTATTATGCGATAACGTGATATCTCCATGCCGGCCCACAGTAAACCCAGTTATAAAGCTGCCTGGAGCCGCCCCATTTTTAACGGAATGGACCGTCACGGTAAGTACATCGCCGGCTTTTAACAGCTTTAGCTTCCATAGATCAAAAAGACCGGCATGGACAACCGGCTCATAGTTATCCCATATAAAACTGTCAAGCATGGTAGGCTGAAACACGCTCCCGTTTCGTTCCGACCAGATCAGCAGGAATCTGTATGACCAGAGGTAGGTGATGATAAACCTGACCTTCTTTGATTTTAATGTAGTAACAACTTCTTTCAAAACCGATTCCGGGGCACTCCCCGATTTACCAAAGTTTAATAACTCATCATATCGTGTTGGATTAACCAAGCGTAAGGCACTAAAAGAGGCTGATATAAACGGGTATGGAAATACCTGCTTATCCGTTCCGAGAATCGGTTTAATACGGTCAATAAAATTGATAAGTTCAACCGCATGCTCCTTGTGAAACGTCCAGTAATCCTCTCCATCAATATTAAAGTGATATGCTTCCTTATTTATATGATGAACCGTGGAGTATAATTGGAAACACGCAAATCCTGCCATTATTAATAGAAAACCTTGTATACCATATTTAAAACGATTTAAAAGTCCGTTTTTGGTTTCGGTCGAGGCGAGATAACGTTTAGCATATTCGGGTATCTTGCCAATAAGATAGACGGGCAGCAAGAGAGCGAAAGCGCTATTCGCATTGGTTGTTGTCACAACACTGAGAATCAACCTGTGCCAAGTGTTGAGGGAAAAGATGATACTCCCTGTAAAAAGTATAATCTCTTCTATGCTAAGCTCCCTTTTTCTCAGAAGAAACCAGCTGCTTATGATGAAAGAAAACACTATAAGTAAACGCACAGGAGAGAATATACTCTCAAATGACATAAATGGTAATGTCATAAAGGATGCTGTCTTTGAGTAGAATCTAAATAATACTGTCTGATCATAAAAAAAAGCAGATAGTGCATGATGCATAAAAAGATATGATAGGAAAACAAATACCGGCACCATGATCCCCACCGAAAAGGGTATGAGTCTGTGAAACAATCCTGTCTCACGATGCCTATGAAAATACATAACAACCAAAAACATTATTATCGTATAAACACCTGCTGATTGCAGGAATAATCCGGTAAGCCCGGCAAAAAAACCTGATAAAAATAAGAAGATATCCGGGACACTGCCATGATTATTCTGATTCTTCAAATAATGTAAGAAGAAGATCAATGCAGACAAAATAGTAATATAGGTTGTCCAGTAATGGCTAAAAATAAACCAGCTCGGGAAACCTATAGAAAGGAAAAACAGCGGAGGGATTATGGCATACCAGCGTTTGATTATTGTGTAAGAAATGTGGTAAAATAATATGGTAATAACGACATCCACGGCTATGATTGCTTCATTGATAACGAGATAGCTTGAACCAAACAATTTATAGATCAGGGCAAGCAAAAAGAAGTTACCTGGGGCAAAGATCTCAAAAAAATCCTTGTATATGATTTTGCCTTCCATAATGCGGAGCGCTCCGGTAAGTGTTTGTTCCAAATCCCATTCTCTCACATCAAACATGTAATGGGCGTAGTAGCTTAAATATAGAAAAGAAATCAGCCCAACAATCAGGTAAGGAAGAACCCTTTTTATCGTTTTCATATTATTTTTGAAAAAAATGTATCACACAGCATTTTTTTTTTCAATCAGTGCTGCTCATTAACTATGTATAGGATTTTTGGGGAAAGATTCAAAACCTCCTGATAAGGAATTGGGGGGTAGTTTACATAATCGTTGAATAATTATTGGTCAAGTTAGCAGGACCGCAAAGTGGAATCGCTATAAATAATATATACTATTGACATCTACTATAAAACCTGTATATTAAAACTATAAGGAGAAGGAATATGTGGCGTCCGGCACCAAGAATAATATAAAACAGAGACTTAACAAATTTTTGAGCAGTCAAAATGTATCATAGTATGTGAAACTATTGATAGTTTTGTCTTTCATTTAGATAAATCCTGTGCTTCTTTGATAATGTGTGCCTTATTAATAACTTCACCCGTCTTTGGCAGGTATATAATATCGTTGTTTTCTAACAATGGATTATCATTATTATCATGTGCTTGTATGTATCGTAAAAGATTTATCCTTATTATCTTTTTTTCTCGTATTATAATCACATTCCTCAGATCACTAATGGGAAGAGGGCTATCCCCAATATTGAATATATCCATAAATCTTGCACCTTTATTCAAAAAAATGCGTCTGGGTTTCTGTATGGCCCCAAGAACTTTTATATTTAGAGCACCCGGGTATGCCTGATCCTGCCCTATGCTTTTGGGAAAGTAAATGTTATCACCATTTTGTATCATGGTGTTAGATGTAGTTAATTTCATGCCTATTAACGATATCGCTTTTATCACATCTTTGTTTTTTATATCAGTGTGTTTAAGCAAAACATAAAAGTATCCGCTTTTCAATTTTCCGGCAACTTCTACTGTCTTATAATGTGTAAAAATATATTTTTCGAGTTTGTTAATAGAAAAGAGCTTACCTTCTTCCTTCGCTATATGCTGAAATCCAATGTATGACCATTGATAGGTAATAATGTATTTTGTCTTTGAAGCCTTCAGTTCTCTTATGATCTGATCCATAACAAATGATGGAGTATCCGACACTGTTCCTAAACTCGGCACCAGATCATAGCTTGTAGGGTTTTGTATATCCATTGCAGTATAGAGGATCGAGGCAATTGGATAGACGAATACTTTTCTATCGTTTTTAATGATTCTGTCTGTTTCCGTAATGAAATTCACCATAGTCTCCGCTCCGTATCTGTCAAATGTCCATAATCGCTCGTGATCAAGAGTGAAATGGTAAC
>JAMCPX010000044.1 GCA_023382265.1 Deltaproteobacteria bacterium
ATTGACGACTGCTGTTATAACTCCGTTTGGTGATACCGGATTTGGTAACGCTGTTATACTATTTATCACCGGTGCACTATCACCCTGCGTGCTTAAGGCAATTACCCCAATTGCATACATTCCGTTACTGTCCGACACCTCTATTGTCGCCGTGCCGGTCATGCCGTAGCCGGACGGTGCTGTGATGGTGGCCGTCTGGCTGTTTACACTGGATGGTGACACAATCCACGGACTTGTTGCCGTCCATGTGTAAGTAAGTGCAAGATTTGTAGCACTCTGTGCAATGACAGTTGTTGTAACAAGCTCTCCTGGAGCTGCCGGTAATCCTACAACAGAAAGACTCTGTATCACCGGCATGGTTGGACCGGTTATACCCTGTGCACCTTGCTGACCATTGGAACCATTTGTTCCGTTTGAACCGGCAGGACCTTGCGGACCTGTTGCTCCTGTTTGACCGTTAGAACCGGCAGGACCTTGCGGACCTGTTGCTCCTGTTTTACCGTTCGAACCTGAACATCCTGCGATAAGCAGCAGGACAAACAATGAAAAGATAAAAAATGCTTTGATGGTGACTTTCATACAAACCTCCTTTTGATCTATTTTATACTATACATTTAATATTCGGCGGCCGATTTCGATGCATCTTTCCGATTGCACACTTATTGTGCGCGAAAATAGAAATTGTCAATACTATTGTAGAAGAGCTTTTACGAAACGAAGGGCCGTCCCATATTTCTGTTTCTCTTTGGAAAAAGACTTGTGGTTAGATATTACATGACTCAATACAAAATCCAAACAAAGTATTTTGCAGCCAACGAGGCTTACTCCCATATCGTCTTATTTGCTTGCAATCTGATAAACTGATTCATGTGTATTAAGTATCTGTAAAATCATTCTTCTATTAGCAGACAGAGATTATAAATCCCGCTGCATCACATTGGTTAAATTATTTACAGTGGTGGGCACACAGTCTTTTTTAAGAGCAGATACCACAAAAAATGGCACTGCAGAGAGTTTAAGCGCTGCCCACCAGATATTTAAGATTATTACACATATTTAATACCACTTTTTCATATCAATTGTTTTCACTTATGACGACACCTATCTGATACGCTTCCTTATTCTTCAATACATACCAGATACGCGATAATAACTTCTTCGCTATTCGTATTATCGCCTTATTCTTCCTCATCCGAAAAGAAAGTTTTTTGAATGCCATCATTAACGCAGGATCATTCCTCACTGCTATCCATGTATTCTCTATTAATAATTCTCTTAAAACGGGATTCTGCCTGTTCGTTAGTCCAGTGTTAGGTATCTCCTCTCCAGTTGAATGTTCTCCAGGATATAAACCACAGTATCCATTCAGTTTATCGAAAGACCCAAATTTATTGATGTCCATTAACACCGTTAAAAGTATCATCGCTGACAAACTGCTTATCCCTGGTATTGTTACCAAATTCCTTACATCGGTCTTGTATGGCTCTTGCCTTGATAATGCCCTTATTTGGTGCATGCTATAATAAATCTTACTTCGCAGATGATTCAGTTCTTCAATTAATACCTTAAATGCTTCGTTGCCGCTATCATGCTGAAAACGAAGCTGTTCAAGCCATTGCATGTATCGCTTTGACCGGTATGTCCCTACTTCCCTGTCTGAAATCTCTCTACCCAAAAAAGAGAGTATCGCCTTTATCTTATTCTTACACCGCGTCTGCTTGCTTACCATATCACGCCTTGCGCGGACCAAAAGACGATCCTCTTGTTGCTTACGAGTCGGTATATACCCTGATTCAAATTCTCTATTCCTTAGTCCTCTCGCCAGTTTCCGAGCATCTATTTGTATTCGTCTTCGTTGAATATTCTTTGTATTTCGTCGGCACATCCTCAGGATTTACAACCATACACTCTATCCCGCTCTCCCGTAACTGCTCGTGTATCCGGTACCCACTGTATCCTGCTTCATACACACAGTGGTAATGTGCACAGGGAAAATTATGATGCAAATAATGTATTAATGTCTTAGTCTTCGGTGTCTGATTAAAAGTCTTGTGTTCCATATCCCCTACCAGAATACATGTTTGCCAGCTCTTCTTGCCAATATCTAAACCCACGTAAATGTCCTGTCCTGCAAAGTCCAATGTATTTGCCTTTTGCATTTTATTCCTCCTTTTTTTAATATCCTTTACTTTAAATGAAGAGATCTACTTTTTAAACATAATGTCTTTTTTTAGTAGGGGGATCAGATGTGTTGTTAGAAATGATATACCAATAAGCTCAAAACAGGTCTGCAACCAGTAATTAAAAAAGGGCGGGGAGAACCCCGCTCTGGTTAAATACCGGTTCTTTTTATAAATGCAGTCTTTTGATTGTTTTATCAAGTTCTTTTCTAACAATGACTCGCATTATGGTAATCATCCTGTCTTCTATCCTATAAAGAACCCTATAATCTCCGGAGCGAAGCCGGTACAGCGGTGGCTTAAATCCCTTTAATTTCTTAATGCCTGCTCCTGATACAAGAGGATTTGCAGACAACGTTTTAATTGCAGCAACTATTTGTTCACGGAACCTCAACTGGATATCCTGCAAATCATCAATATAAAGTCAACAAAGCAATGAAAAAATTAAAAGTAAGGATAAATAACGAGTTACGAGACTACGGTTTGTCAAAGATATAATTCCGTTAGTATTTAATCGGTACCATACATCACCAATAATTTAACCACATTTACCACCAATCTTAACGGCTGCTAAGCCTTCTGAAAAATCGGCTGTATCATCATACTGGGGAATGATGAGGCGTACAATCGTCTGCAAATCCTTATTTTAAGCATGGTTAAAGAAGATTGCCGGGGAAGGGAATTGAACCCTTATGTCCCGGAGGACGGGGGATTTTGAGTCCCCTGCGTCTACCAGTTCCGCCACCCCGGCGCGCAGCCTTGTCTTATCAAGATGTATTCTACATACCATTTTTGTTGTTTTATCAAGTAAATTGATAAGAAAAAACCGACGGGTCACAGGCTTCCATCTTTGCCACTCTTGATTGGCTGGATTTTAAGAGTTTCACCAGTTGTTCATGCGTATGGTTTCTCCTGCTGCTTCAAAAAACTATATCTGACATGCAGGATTTTTTTCAAATGCATTGCATGGATCAATGCTTGTGCCTGAATGACGGCGGGATTGCAGACCTATATTTTTTTCCGTTTACAAGACTTGCCGTTGTAATTGCTGATTCACCAAACCGCATATTTATATCATCCATTATCTTGAATGCCTGCCTTAGCTTTCTATCCGGCAGGAATAATGATTCTGTTGAGTATCTCGATAAGTCTGATGCTGTTATGCCCACAAGCCTTACAGGCATTTTAATCCTATGCTGTTTTAATAGTGCAATACCGGCATTGTAGATATCTATAGTTGAGTCTGTTGTTACAGAGAGTTTTTTGTGAAAAGATATGGTCTCAAAATTACTATACCTTAGAATCAGCTCGATACCCTTACATTGAAAACCTTCGTACCTCAGCCTTTGTCCAACGAGCTCGGATAATTCCAGTATATATACCTTTAGCCTGTCCATATCAATGCAATTCCTGTCAAGTGTCATGCTATTACCTATAGATTTTGCATCCGGGGATAATTTTTGCAGGATGACAGGTTCATTGTCTGCTCCCCTTGCCATGTGATAGAGTCTCACGCCAAATATACCAAACATACCTCTCAATCTTTGCAGAGATAACATTGATAGTTCACCGCATGTCTTAATGCCAATTTTCAATAATTCCTTTGTTGTATTTGGTCCTATACCCGGTACATTACTTACCGACAGTTGAGGAAGCCGTGTCTTTGCGTAATACTCATCTATAATGAAGATACCATCCGGTTTATTCAGATCACTCGCTATCTTTGCAAGCAGTTTGTTCGATGCTATGCCAACAGAACAGGTCAGGTTTAGCTCGCGTTTTATGCGGTGCTTTACATCTCTCGCAATGGTCAACGGATCCCCGATCAGCTTATCAGAGCCGCTAACGTCCATGAAAGCCTCATCAATGGAGTAGGATTCTACAAACGGCGTAAAATCGCATAGTATCTTCATGAATGCCTGTGAATACTTCCTGTATTCATCAATATGTGCCCTTGCAAGTATGATATCCGCATACTTTTCCCTGGCCTCGCCTATGGTCATACCCGTCTTCACGCCGTACTTCCTTGCCTCATAAGAAGGTGAAAGCACAACAGTCCTTTTCCCTGCGCCGATAACAGCAATAGGCTTACCTATAAGAGACGGATCAATTATCCTCTCCACGGATGCAAAGTACGCATCCATATCAACATGCAGTATAGACCTGTTCATCTGATCAATTTATAATTATCAACCATAATAACTGTACACATTTATTTTATAGTATAGAAAGCATGATGCCGGTTTGAATCACCTGCAGCCAGATAACTCCGGTGCAGTTAACCTGAGTAAATACGAAGGGTATAAAAATGTCTTAATTTGAAATTGGATTATCACATTTAAGGCCGTATTTTTTAATACATTATGTAGGCTGACACAAACCTTTAAGACACTAATGTAATGTAAGAAATCTGTCTGCCTTCTTTCCCTGCTCTATATGAATAAAAATCCTCGGAACATCGCGTGCATATATCAATATTAAATATGTTGCTTTCAGGCACTCCGTTGGATGTAATTTCATATCCTGCCATTTTTCTTAGATTGAGTAGCCATTTTTGTTTTGTTTTTTCTTTAAATGCATCCCCTGTATCCATTGTACTGCTTATGCTTTCGAATACATCCCTGCCTATTTCATAACAACAACTGCCTATTGATGGGCCTATGGCTAAATAGGTATGTTCGGGTCTTGCATTATAAAAATTTTTAAGCAAGTCAATAGTATTTGAGATAACCCTGTTTACAATGCCCCTCCATCCTGAATGTATTACGCCTATTAACATTGATTCTGGATTGTAAAGGAGAATCGGCAAACAATCAGCAGTTTTAACACCCAGTTTAACATTTTTCATATTGGTAAGCATTGCATCTGCGACAGGAAGATAATTTAAATTTGAACTATCTACGATAAAAACAGTATTCGTGTGCCTTTGCTTCATAAGAATAATATCTTCCGGATACACGGTGTGAATAGAACCAAAACCGTGATCGAGTTCTTGGAATTTCTTAAAATATTCTATTTTAAGAAATTCATTGTTCATCCGTAATTCTCATTAGCCATTCTGGAAACGGTGCTGCGAAATTCATCATTACCTTATAAATGGGGTGCTCAAAACTTATTGCGTAGGCAAATAAGGCAACACCCTCAAAGTTTGAGAAGGCATATTGCAGCTTTTTATCTTTGAATTCCATTTTTCTCTTTGAATACACATGGTCACCTACGATTGGATAACCCATATCGCTTAATTGTGCTCTGAGTTGATGTGTTCTGCCGGTCTTGGGCAATAGCATAAGCATGCTTGCATCTAAAAACCTTTTCAATACCCTGTATTGTGTTATAGCCTCTTTACCTTTCGATACTTTTGTAGTCATCCTCTTTCGATCGGAATGAAGACGGCTAATTAGGCTCTCTATTACATCCGTTTCCTTAGGAAGAATCCCGTACACACAGGCTATGTATATTTTACTTATTGTCCTATCTTTAAACATTCTTACAAAAGCATGGTGAGCTACATTGTTTTTCGCTATGATCAACAAACCAGATGTGGGTTTATCAAGTCTATGAACTATACCAGCCCTGAGCGGCCCGCCCACATCAGATAGCGGTATGTTCATATAGAGAAGTCCATTAACCACCGTATCTTCCATTGCGTTTAAACTCGGGTGTGTGGATATCCCTGCCGGTTTATTTATAATTAGCATATGTTCATCTTCATATATTACGGGCAGATGAATAGCCTGCGGGATCGGGACGTATTCGTGACTTATAGATCGTTTGATATTTACCTGTATCAGTTCGTTTCCCAGTATGCGGTAATCGGGTTTTTTTAATGCAACACTGTTTACCGCAATAAGGCCTTCTTTTATCGCAAGCTTTACTTTTTCACGTGTAAAGGAATTCAATTGAGAGGTTAAAAAGGCGTCCAGCCTTTTACCCTTATCTGTCTGAGAAGGGGAAAGCTGTTTTTGTATTACATCCATATTACCAGATTTTTGATTTTATTTTCTGCCCTGTAAGCTTTATTATAACATCGGCAATGGCTCTGTCGTATACGCGCAGCATATCTTGGTTATCTCTGGAGTCTGGCGATAGTCTGCTTATAAATAATATCCTGCCCTCATCCATCTCATCTTTCATAACTTCGTAAAAGTTATCGTTCTCAATGCCCTGCTTCACTTTCTCCTGGTTATATAGTGCAATATCGGATGCTATCGCTCTCGCAAGCCTTCTTGCATCATTTTCGTTTGATATCGGCTGTTGCATATACTCCTCTTTATCCTCTTATTTTAATTAAATCGTTTAACTTGTCAATCTGTATTAATGTTGCATTCATTCCGCTTTCTATCATATCCTTATATTTGCCAAAATCAGTCCATTCTATGTTATCAAGTTCTGGTTTTATAACAATATCTGCTGTTTTCAGCTGTTCTTCTTTTGCAATATACCTGAATATGGAGTTTGATCTCCAGACTAGATCAATACCTCTTAACGGTTTTTGTACTGGGTCGAGTGGAGATGAAACGTCAACCGCTATTACAATATCAGCACCAAGCTGTTTTGCATACCTTATAGGTACAGTATCTATGAGACTTCCATCAACAAGAAGTGTATCATCCTTTTTTATAGCAGGCAGGATTCCTGGTATGGCAGAGCTTGCCATAAGCGACTCTCTAATACTTCCTTTGTCTATACTGATAACCGTACCATTTAATATGTCTACGGCGATAGCAGAGAATTTTACCGGTAGTTCTTCAATATTTGTATCCTCTATAAGTATATTAATTAACTTTCTATAAGTTTCTTCTGATATGAATGAAAGTCTTGTCAGAGAAGAGGCATAGAATATGCCTGTAAAAAAATGTCTTCGTATCGATTCAAAGATGTTGCCCTTTTCTTCTTTCTTACCGCGAATATAATCAAGCTTTATACTTCTGAATTCTTTACTGCTTAACATGGAAATGAGTCTTTGCTCTATTATATGTGGATCCTGATGTTTGGCATAGATTGCTCCTACAATAGCACCTGCACTTGTTCCAGAGATACAATGAAATTTAATTCCCCTTTCATGCAGAAACTTAATCACCCCTATATGTGCTATGCCTCTTGCTCCCCCTCCTCCCAGTGCAAGCCCTATTTTGATCATATGACAGTATTACATTTCCAGTTCAACATTCCAGTAAGACGCATCAATAATGTTGAGGAATGGAGCCCATTCTTTATATAAATGATGCCTGAAATTGAATACAGAGTATGGTGTCCATTCCGGCTTTGCAGGCTTTCTTCTCAATTTCATAGCTGCCTGCTCTGGTGTTCTTCCGCCTTTTTTCTTATTACAATCAACACAACTGCACACTACATTTTCCCATGTACTTAAGCCGCCGAGAGAACGGGGAATTATATGATCTATATTTAACTCTGCTCTTGCGAATTTTCTTCCACAATATTGGCACGTATCTTTATCTCTTGAAAAAATATTCATTCTTGAAAATCGGACGTGTTTTTTTGGTAAGCGATCATAGGCGGTAAGCACAATAACCCTTGGTACCTTTATAACCCTGTTGACAATGCCTACGATATCGTCATCATATTCTGCCTTTAATTGAGCCCAATCATTAAAATTAAATACAATGAACTGATCATCAACAACTCTGGCAATACCTTGATATAAAAGGATAAAAGCCCGCTTAACCGTTGTTATGTTTACAGGAAGAAACGATTTGTTTAGAACTAAAACCTCTGTAGCTAAAACACTCATATGTTTTTTACATTCTTTAATATTTCTGTTATGAGTACTTCGCTTCCATAAGTGGCATTCTGTTTTACAAGCTCTTCTACTCGATTCTGATCCCTTTTTCTAAAAGCTTCCACTATTTCTTTATGCTGTGTTATTGAACCTTCTATTTTACCGCTCATTGTTAAAGCTATTCTAAATCTCTGGAATTGCTGTGTTAAAGATTTAAGAAGCTGATAAAGTTTGTCATTGCCGCAATTCTTTAAAAATCTTTCATGAAATTCATTGTGCAGTTTAAAAGCTGCCCGCCATTCGCCGTTTTTATGAACGATTTCAAATTTATTATTCAAATCATCCATTTTTCTGATATCTTCTTCTGATATCCTGTTGCATGCAAGTCTTGCAGCGTATCCTTCAAGAATACTTTTTATTGCATAAAATTCTCTAATGTCTTTTTCCGTTATAGGTGCAACAAAAGCACCCCTATGAGGCGTAACTTTTATAAATCCCTCTGATTCAAGTTGTCTCATTGCCTCTCTTATGGGTGTTCTGCTTATGTTGAACTTATTAGCCATTTCAGCTTCTGCAACACGCTCATCGGGTTTAAGTATACCTTTAATAATAGCATCTCTTATAGTATCTGCTATCTGTTCTCTTAATGTTTGTTTTTTTTGAAGATCGATTTGTTTTATGCTCATAATGTTTTTTGTATACAAAATACAATAGAATAAGTCAACATTTATATGTTACGTTATTTATTTGTTTATAACAAAACCATTAAATGGAATTTCAACCTTACGCATCGTATTCAACGTCGTATAAAGAGTAATATTCCCCTTAATCATGCCGGCCCGCAGACCCGGTTTTAAAAAGACATTCAACCTATATTTTTCATCATTCTGTTTTGCGGAGGTAATTTTTAATATGTTCGGTTTAATCTCAATTCCGGTTATTTTAAATGCTTTGCCATGCTGTGAAGATACGGATACTGTAAAATGTGACTGCGTTATCCCTTTTTTAATGATACCAAAATTGAGTTTGCCTGGGTTAGTTATAATATCCCCTACAATATTACCTATGACAGGTACATAATAAAAAGGCTTTGATTTGCTTGTAGAAAAAACTGTAATAAACGCATTTAATGGTCCCAAAGTAGCGTCTGGGACGATATCTACATTGATGGTGCCCCGAGTAATCGATTCGCTGCTGTAAGAAACTTTTATAAATGAGGTTGAAGAGGTTACAGATGTTATTTTTATACCAGGCGATATTATCTGTACATTGATTTTTTTATTTGTGATTGCACCCTTTTTTATAGAACCAAAAAATATTATGGATGGGTCTAAGACTACTTTTGCTGTAACATCACCTGTAAGGGTAAGCATCGTTACAGGTGTTTTCTGATCATTTGTTGCAACCATAATCGTTTTTGTTACCATCCCGGAATAATTTACAGAATCAAAGTGTACGCTAATTTCACCTTCTTTACCCGGTTCAATCTCCCTTGATGATGTAATAGCAGCAGTACAGTTGCAGGTCGGAGTCACATTATTAATAATGAGCTTTGACGTCCCGGTATTCTTAAATTTAAATTTATGTGCTACCATTGTTCCCTGAATAATGGTCCCAAAGTTAAATGTAGGTTGGGCAAAAGTAATACTTGGAGCATGGATAGTTACCTTATTCGTATTAGATTTGCACCCTGCAATAATTAGTAATACTGTAAAGGATATTAGTAAATATAAGTTTTTTTTCATAAAAGCTCCTCTTTCAATTAGCATTACATAAAATCATACCAAATTAAAAATAATATCGCAATATATCTAAGTAAACCCTGATAAAAACGCAGGTCACCAGGCTCAATCCAAAAAACGCAATAGTTGAGTCTGTTCTTTCAACGCCGTGATCCACATGCGATAGGATGCGTAATGTCTTTTTTTGTAAATCGATCGGACATGCTTCAAGCATTATGGTCAATCGTCTTATCTATAAAATATTTCATCTTTATCTTATAAACGAAATCACTCACTCCAATTATGATAGAACCTACCGTACCTTTAAATGGATTATCGTACCTCTATTGTTTTATCAAAATGGCAGGGAACGAAGCTGGTCGTAAACCATTTTGTTATTTTTTTCTCCGACATAATTAATGATAGCTTTACCATTTATATTCTTCCGGCTTACTGACTCATCCTTCCCTTACGGGATTTAAATGAATGCATACGGACAGTTCCTTTGCATATGCATCAGCATCGGGGAGCATTGCTTTCGACCATGTAAAAGATGCCCTATCCTTTGTCTCCTGTTATTAAAATACGTCGCATGTGAACCATTTATATACCGCATAATGCCGGAAAGGTCTGCCAGTGGCGTATCAAGTAAAAGATTGTAATGGTTGTTCGTCAGGCAATGCACATGTATGACAGCGCCATACCTCTGTACCGCGGTTTCCAAATAGAATAAAAATCTTCTGCGATCCCTTTCATTTACATAAATATTTTTCTTCTCATTTCCGCGTGTTGTAACATGGTAGAATGCTTCTGCATATTCTATTCTTAACGGTCGCGACATAATATTCGTAATACATCAAATCAAACCATTTGTCAAATGAGTACAGGGTGACCGGAAATTCAGATTTTCCAAAATTAACTTCAATAAAATCAGCTACTTAACAAATCAAAACAGGGTAAAAATCATATTCTCTGTCAGCCATGGAAACCCTGATCACATTTCTCTTTTTATTGCATTCCCTAATCTCATAAATTACTATTATTGACGTAACAATACTTGCGCCTGTAGCCCAGTGGATAGAGCGACGGACTCCGGCTCCGTAGGCCAGGGGTTCAAATCCCCTCAGGCGCTTTTGTTTTTCAAAATATTTTATTTCACAAGCTTGACGAGAATAAATACTATGTTAAGAGAAATGCATGAATAAAAAACAGATATTGATTATAATCGGTAGCAGCTCTGACGAGAAATTCATGTCAGAATGTGTAAAGATACTTGATTCATTTCATGCCGGATACGAGATGATTGTTTCATCCGCGCATAGAACGCCTGATAAAACAAGGCAGCTTGCAAAAAGTGCGAAAGAAAAAGGATTCAACATTATTATAGCAGGTGCCGGAGGTGCAGCCCATCTTGCCGGAGCAATTGCTTCGGAAACGGTTTTACCTGTTATCGGCGTGCCACTACCAACATCTTATCTTTCTGGTATGGATGCACTGTTATCTACCGTTCAGATGCCGGGCGGTATACCTGTAGCGACCGTTGCAATAGGAGAATCGGGCGCTAAGAACGCAGCACTTCTTGCGATTGAGATACTGGCATTAAACGATCACTCTCTGTATAAAAAACTCATTGAGTATCGGCTCTCATTTGAGAAAAATATTAATAAAAAGCGAAGTTGATTATAAAACTCACCGACATTTTATCCGGTAAAGACGATATAGAATTTATCTCTGATTATCTTATGCATGGAGGGATAATGGTTTACCCAACAGATACCGTTTATGGAATAGGATGTAATGCTTTTGATACAAGCGCTGTTAAAATGATTGTAAGCGTAAAACAAAGAGAGCAAAAAAAACCTTTTATAATACTCGTAAGAGACAAAGAGATGTTGCAGCAGATGGTCCGGGATATTGGTACAGATGCAGGTGATTTAATAAATAGATTTTGGCCTGGTCCGCTTACGATCGTATTCAAAGCAAGATCCTCTATAAACAAGTTACTTACCGTAAATACGGGTACAATAGCGGTAAGACAATCATCACATCCTTTTATAGAATATCTGTTCAAAACGTTTGAATACCCTCTTGTTTCGACAAGTGCCAACATCTCAAATGAAACGCCAGCTTCATCCATAGGCGAGCTCAATCCGGCGATCATAAACAAGGTTGACCTGATCATTGATGGCGGCAGAATAAATAAAACACCATCCACGGTAGTTGATGCAACATCTAAAAAAATAAAGTATATAAGGGAAGGAAAAATTAAAAAAAATACTATAGAAAGGTTTTTACATGACAGAGATAAAAGCATTTAATGGAACACGGTACAATAACATTATAATAGATAT
>JAMCPX010000045.1 GCA_023382265.1 Deltaproteobacteria bacterium
TGCTATTCAAGCGACAGATTGAATTTTTCAGGGTGTTTAAGGAGCTCTCTTATTGCTTGAAGAAATACGGTAATATCTTCAAGATGATTCTGAATTATCTCATGTATCTCTTGTGGAGTAATATCAGAATAAAAATGCGTAAGCCTATTTCTATAACCCGCCATTTTTTTTAATTGATTGGCTGCAAAACTTTTCTCAACAATACCAAGCTCTCCGAGTTTTAATGCAATTTCCTTGTATTCAGTCACCCTGCCACCCGGCATTCTGGCAAGTATATGTGAACCAATATGGAAAACACCCTCAAGAACTCTGCGAAGATAAAATTGTGCCTTAATAAAATTATCCTCTATTGCCAGAATATCCAGCGGTAATTTGCCAAGATCCTCCAATTTCTCTAAATCTCTTTCAATACCATCTATGCGTGGTATAATAGACTGACTTTTTATTGTTTCTTTTACCATACAGTCAAGCCCTATTTATGATGGTATCGTTTATCTCTTTCAATAGTGGTTTGAAATCCGCATAAAGTATCATCGTGTCTTCTTCAAATTTGAGGCTCGCATCCCGTGAGGATTCATACAAAATCCTGCCATGGGTTATCACGTCGAATCTTAGCTCAAGGGGGGCTTTTTGGAGGAATACGATGTCAATATTTCTTGATGGAAACATGTCAGTAAGAACGTCATACACTTGATTATAAATTTCACCCATGTTCTTACCTGTATCTACCATTGCCTCCTGTGTAAGCAGAATCCCGATATCAATATCGCTGAACGGCATAGTTTTATCTTCTGCAAAAGAACCGAAAAGATAAATAATTGTAATATTTAATGCTTTCAGCCTTTGCGAATATGAATTGCTGATGTTTATTTCCATATAAAAAATATATCATACAATTGTTACTAAAACAACCTTGCATTACATATCTGTCCAGAATAAGTTGCTTGGAAAATGCAAAGGATTTGTTTCACAAAAAGCAGGCAAAGCTCTCTTTTGAAGAAAACAATAAATATACTCACAGGATTACAAAGATTAGCAAACGAAATATGAACACCGAGAGAGAATTAAAGTAAATGGTATAGACGGTATGACCATTCCCTTATCATTTTGATGTATTTTACACACTTTATAGCCAATGCTGCTCTATATTGTAATATTGACTTGACAATATATGGTATTATTGTATATATATAGATTATGTTTTATATTCCGCGCTTGGCTGAAGCAAAAATAGAAAATTCATTAAGCAAACAAAAGATACTAATTCTGCTTGGTGCAAGGCAGGTTGGTAAAACAACCATTTTAACAAGGGTACTGAAAAAATACCATGGTACCATCTTTAACCTTGATATCGAAGTAGATAAGGCAAGATTTCTTATAGCTAAAAACCTTTCACCCACTGATGCGATAAAGAGTTTAGGCAGTCCACAAGTGATAGCTATAGATGAGGCGCAAAGACTTCCGGAGATAAGCAGAATAGTGAAAGGTTGGTTTGATGCAGGCATCTCTACAAAAATTATTCTTTCCGGCTCATCGAGCTTGAATCTGCTGGATCAAGCAGCAGAGGCATTGACAGGACGGAACGAAAAAGTTTTTTTAACACCACTTCTTTTTAAAGAGATCATTTCTACACAATCATGGTTTCCGTCAATCTCATCACAGCTTCGCAAGCCACCTTCGGACAATCCTATGCATGAGCAAGTTTACTCTTTGATGATGCAAGATTTGGTGTATGGAAGCTATCCTGAAACCGTAACCACTGAGGATAAAATACAGTACCTGCTTAACTTAAGTGCTGATTATCTCTTAAAAGATGTCTTCCAGTTCGGTACCATAAAAAATCCTGACTTTGCCAAAAGACTCCTTCTGCTTCTTGCACATCAGGTTGGTTCAGAGGTTTCCATTTCAGAGCTTGCCTCAAATCTTGGGGTCAGCCGCCAAACAGTAGAAAAATATCTTGATCTGCTGGAGCAAACGTTCGTTGTTTTTCGTTTAGGTGCCTACAGCACAAATCTGAGAAAAGAAGTGGCAAAAAGCAAAAAAATTTACTTCTGGGACACAGGGGTACGGAATGCAATTCTCAAAGAGTTTAATGTCTCTGAATATAGGAGCGATATAGGTATCCTGTGGGAAAACTGGGTAATAGCGGAATTTGCCAAATACAATGCCCTTTGCGGTAATACCTCTGATCTATATTTTTGGCGCAGCCGGGATGGGGCTGAAGTAGATTTAATCGTTAAAAGCGGGGAACAGCTTCAAGCTTATGAAATCAAGTGGTCAAGCCGCAAGGCAGCGGGCACGAATGCCTTTACCGCACGCTACAATGTCACACCTCTGACAATAACCAGAGACAACTTCCTTTCTTTTTTATCTTTTCCTGTGCCATAAAACAAAAAGGTTCTTTTTCAAAACAGATGTACCCCTCATCGGCAGTCAGGTAATAGAAAGCATTGCGGTATTAGGAAAGATAGAAATAACTTATACCAAAGACAATCACACATGCTAAGAATAGTTTTACCACGTTAGAAAATACCAGCGATTTTAAACGGGCATAAATCGATTTCATGACTGACCACAATTGATGGCTTTCATTACATTAATTGTATGATATCGAAGTTCTCTAACGGGGTTTACTGTTTTCATTTTATAAACTCCTGCGTTACCCCTCGTTGGAAAAGAGGGGGTGAGGGGAGATTTCATAGCTCACATCATACTCCATATCTTTTCTAAAACTCCATTCATATTGTCAATAACTTCTCTATCTGAGATCCTCAACACATGTAATCCGATACTTTCCAAATAGCTGTCTCGTTGGCTATCCTTTGCTTTTTCTTCATCTAAGTAATGCTGTCCACCATCAATCTCTATAACCAGCTCCCCCGTGGGACAGTAAAAATCAACTATAAATCTTCCTAAAGGCTTCTGCCTGTAAAACTGATATCCCTTTATCTGTTTACTCCGTAACTTTAACCACAACGCCTTTTCAGCATCTGTCATATTTTTTCTAAGATTCTGGGAATACGGTTTTAAACGATCATTGTACAGCAACATGTTCTTAAAATCCCCCTCTATCCCCCTTTTCCTAAGGGGGAATCACACCCTCATGGAATAGTCCTTATCTGTAATACACTATACTCCCCGAGTGTCCACAACGCTGTATAATGGGATTGGACAAATTCATCAAGTACATTGGGATATGGAGTAATATGCTTCAAAGACATAAGCATTTGAGTATATCGCTGCGGCCAACCGTGCTGAATCAAATAGCGGACATGGCTTTGTCGGAGTTCGTTTATAATATCTCTTAAAACGTATGAATTTGCGCCCTCTATTCCCAATTGAATGTAGATAAAATCGTACCGTGTAGGGTTTGTATAATGCATCATAACGTAGATCAATGGCGCATAGGGGTACACGAACACATCCCGGTGATCCTGAAGAATTGATGGTACATTATTCATAAAACTTTGGATATGCTCTGCCTTCTGTTCATCGAAAGTCCACAGCTTCGTTCCATTGATGTTGATAGGATAGGACCGGGTTTCTATGCGTTTGATATTACTGAAGATGCTGCTTCCGCCCCACGCCAACAGACAGATACCTGCAATGCCGGACACATAATACAAAGGCTTAAAGAAATTGCGTTTGTGCTCTTTTGCATAAGATAAAGCGTACTTCACCGGCAGAAGGACCAGCATAAGAAACAATGGCATTGCTGTTGCAATGTGCTCGAGATCCAGGGAATAACTGATGGTCAGCAGAAGAATGAGATTACCGGCAATTGTAATGATCACGGTATTTGAGACCCTTTTATGGAATGCCACTAATAAAATTCCTGCAGCGATCGAACCGAAAAAGTAGATGCCGATCAAAATATTGAACGGATACGCCTTGTTGAAAATAAATAAAAACGGACTGAATGCCGCAACATTGGGATAGACCTTTAAAACAATAAACAGTTGCTGCCGTACAAAGTCGCCAAGGCCGCCCTGTACCGTGATATACCCGAACATGGTTATCAGCGGCAAAGCCGCAACTATAAAAAACCATATCAGGTCCTTAATGAATTTCGTCGAACGTATACCTCCACTATCTTTGAATGTGG
>JAMCPX010000046.1 GCA_023382265.1 Deltaproteobacteria bacterium
TTATCTTTCAGGATGACACGCTTACGATAGATAAAAAATGGGTTGTTGAGTTTACGGATCTGCTTATAAAGGCGGATACAGGTCTTATCTGGGGATGCAACACAAGGGCGGACACCATTGACAGGGAGCTACTCCTGCGTATGCACACGGCAGGACTGAGGAAGATACAGATAGGGGGAGAATCCGGCACGATCAGGATATTGAGCGATGTCTATAAAAAAGGCATTGTCCCTGAACAGGTAAGGAAGCTTGTCGGTATCGCACACAGCGTTGGTGTAAAAACACTGGTGTTTTTTATGCTCGGCGCGCCGGGCGAGACAAGACAGGAAGTGATCTCTACCGTTAAATTTGCAAAGGATATAAAATCCGACGAGGTAACATTTAATCTTACCCAGCCTCTGCCGGGAACGGATCTCTTCGAATTTATGTCGAACAAAAAAGAGTATGCTATAGAAAAAGATTTTTCTCATTTTGATTATTACAACAGGCGGGCATTTAACGATGTTACCCTTTCCAACCGCCAGCTCAGGTTTATACGGATCATGGGGTTCTTTTATGTATATGTAAGGCTTTCATCCTTTGTATACATGGCCAGGCATTTTAGCTCGGTCAGCGGTATGAAGAAACTGTTTGCAAAGTTAAAGAGGGTATTTTCATGAACGGCAATTACAAGACCCTCTTACCGATTCTTCTGGAAGATTTCAGCCCCTTCCCCTTTTAGGGGAACGGGTACCCACCCGACAGGGAAGGGTGCGGATGAGGTCTCGACCTCTTTAAGAAGGCCTCATCTTTGTCCTCTCCTCAAAGGAGGGGAAGTCAATTTGTTAAAGGACGGGGCGACACTATGCCCCGGATGTCTTTCACGGGATTCCTTGAGCAATGAGACATCTACCGGTTTAAAGGTCTGCTTCTTGTTTCCCTTTCCCGCAAACATGTCTTTTATTAGCAAGCCGAACATGTAAGGAAGATCCAGCCACAGTTTTCTCGCTTTTAATATCCGTACGATCCTAACAGGGTTAAAATAAAACCGTATCCATGCCTTTGAATAAATTCTATGAAGTGTTTTATCCGGCATGCTGCTGGCATTGAAAGGGATCGAATGATAATCAAAATCTTCCGGCTTGAGATTTGCCGGCTTCTTTCCCGTCGATGCTATCTGCCGTGCAAGCTCGGTATCGCCGAAGGGATTAACGAGGAAAAAAAGTGCCTGGTGCATCCTCGATTTGCAGGCAAAATCGACGGTAGCTCTGAGCTCTTCTTCAGTTTCTGTCGGGAAACCGAGCATAAAGAACCCGATTACGAACATCCCGCTGTCGACACAAACATCTATCATTTTTGCCACCTTCTCAAGGTTGAGGTTCTTCTTCACCATCTTTTGCAGTCTCGGTGATACGGTTTCTACAGCAACAGCGATTTCCACGGTTCCGGCCTTTTTCATTAAATGAATGATCTCTTCATCAAGCATATCCGCCCGTACGCCGTTGGTGAAATAAAGGTTCGTTTTCCAGTTTCGCGTTATCATGCCAAGCAATATTGCCTTTATCCGATCTTTTTCAAGGTTTGGAATATCGTCCAAAAATATGAAATCATGGATGCCATAGTTATTGATGAGCATTTCCATTTCGGCAAGGACATTTTCTGCAGACCTGGCTCTGAATGTTTTACCGAAGATATTGTGGCAGTATGTACAATGGAACGGGCAACCTCTCGATGTCTGAAGGACCATGTAGGGACGAAACCTGATGCCGTTTATGCTGTATATATTTACATATTTTTTGAGCTCCGCACTATCCCAAGCCGGGAACGGCAGTTCATCGAGGTTATTTATATATGCCCTGGATTTATTGATCTTGACTATATCATGATCTCTATAAACTATACCATCTATCGTGGTTAAATCTTTTCCTGCTTCCAAGGCATTCAGCAACTCTTTAAACGTAATCTCCCCTTCACCGATGACCGCAACATCTATATCTTCATTATTCATAACCTCTTGCGGTGCAGATGTCGGGTGCGGTCCGCCAACAATAACCGGAATATCCGTAAGTTGTTTTACCAGGTGCGCAATGTGGTACATTGCCTGAGCCTCAAAGGTAAGAGCTCCAATACCCGCGATATCCGGCTGAAATTTAAGGACGGTATTATATACTTCTTTTAGAGGTTCTTTGTAGAGTCTTGTGTCGATAATTTTTACTTCATCATGCCTCGTTTGCCTTATGTATGATGCAATATACATAAGCCCGAGAGGCGGGGTTGTGCCTTTCGATCTCGCAATGAGGTTGCTGCTTTTGATCAAGAGTACTTTCATAGTTACTTTTATTTAAGCATAACGATTCTATTTTACAATAAGAAAATATAATCCTATGGTAAAAAATAGAGGATTGTGCTTTTATAAAGACAAAATGAAGATACTTCTCATCAAAAGCGGCAATCTCAACACACGGGCCATCGGCATAACACCGCCCCTTGGATTAATGTACGTCGCATCGTATTTGAAAGCGTCACGAGGGGATGATGTTAGAATCTTTGACATACGGTTTTACAAAGAGCCGCTGAAAGAGATTTACCGTATTATCAGTGAATTTGAGCCTGATATTGTCGGTATAAGTGCCCTTACTCTGGAATCTCCTGCCCTGTATCAGATTGCCCGTTTTGTAAAGTCGGTCATAGATGTTCTTATAATTGCCGGTGGACCCCATGCAACATCCGTACCTGAAGAGGTCTTGAAGAACAAAGATATCGATATTGTTGTCATCGGAGAAGGGGAGATCACATTCAACGAACTGCTTGATAATCTGGATAAAGGAGCGGGCATAGAAAGTGTTCATGGTATCGGCTACAGAAGAGATAATGATATTATATTGACCCATCAAAGAAACTTTATAGAGCATCTGGACTTCATACCCTTTCCAACATGGGATCTAATCGAACTGGAGAAATATGCCGAGACTGCAAGTATGAGTATCATAGGATATGGCCCCTATATGGTGCTTTTAACATCCCGCGGTTGTCCTTTCCACTGTACCTACTGCCATAATATCATGGGCAAGGAATTCAGGGCACGGTCTGTTAAGAATGTTCTCGATGAGATGAGAATATTGATAGAACAGTACCATATCAATGATTTTGAGATCATCGATGACATATCAAATTTCGATAAGGAACGATTCAAACAAATTATGCGCGGCATCATAGGTAACGGCTGGAAGGTTGCACTTTCTTTTCCGAACGGTGTCAGGACGGACCTGCTTGACGATGAGGCTGTGCGATTGATGCGGCAGGCAGGCACAGAAGAGGTTACTATAGCTGTGGAAACCGTATCTGTAAGATTACAAAGGATGGTAAAGAAAAACCTTAACCTTGAAAGGGTCAAACACATCATAGATGTTTGCTTGAATGAGGGTATGTATGTTCGCGGCTTTTTTATGCTCGGCTTCCCGACGGAAACGGAGGAAGAAGTGAAAGCCACGATTGATTTTGCTTGCAAATCCCGCATACATGGAGCTCTCTTTTTTCTTGTAAACCCGTTTGGAGGGACAGAGCTTTCAAAGCAGGCGGAACAAACCGGTAAAATGCCTTCTTATATAAAACCTGAAGACTTTGACTACCATGCGATGCCCTTTAACGCGAGCAATGTACCTGACAGGAGACTTCATCGGCTTTATGCAACAGCATGGATGAGATTCTATTTTAACCCGATAAGGATATCCCGCATCTTGAAGACAAAGGCTACTTGGAATGACCTGCCCTATTATTTCTATGTGTTACTGAAGAACCTGTTCACACCCAAAGGTAACCAGCGATTAGTTCTTGAACCGGTAAACTTTGAATTTAAAAAGATTCATAAGAAATGAATCATATTGCTTACCCTCGCAAAACAATGAGAAGAAAATGTATTGGATTTTTCTTCTGCAAAGAAGAACTAGTAAGTGAATTGCCGGCTGCCAAACATGCTGCGTCATACAAGGTAGAACGAGTAAGAATGTCATGCTGAACTTGTTTCAGCATGTAATAAATTTAATCGCCTATGAGATCCCGGGATTAATTCAGGATGATGCAAAGGGACTGCGGAACAGTCTCAAAGACAATATATTTTCAGTTTATTTGAACTACCTTAAACTTGCTTGCTTCTTTTTAGATGACCACAGTGAAAGATATTTTGTGTTTTTTTTGTGATAGGTGATTTCAACCTGCTCCAGTGTTGTTTGTTTATTACCTTTAAGAGGAAACAGCATTGCCTGCAACGTCAATAAAACCATCGGAAGAATATGATTGAAATGGTAAAATAAATCGTGCACCACGGCCTTTGTTCTCAATATCCTGAATATACGTGCAGGATTGATATAGAATTTGATATAAGCAGACCTATATAGTTTATAGAACTTTTCATCCGGGATATCACTTATATTCAAGGGCATCGCCAGATAATCAAAATCATCCAACTGAATTTTCTCCAATTGCTTCCCCAGTCCCATTTCTTGTACATATTCATAAATCCCTGTTCCTTTATATGGATTGAGAAGAAAAAAATAAGCAATATGTAGTTTTGACTTACATGCGAAATCAATAGTGGCCTTCATTTCTTCTTCCGTTTCGGTCGGGAACCCGAACATGAAGAACCCACGCAAAAATATGCCTCTGTCTGCAGCAAACTCTATCATCTTTTTTACCTTCTCAAGGTTGAGGTTCTTTTTTATCATCTTCTGCAGTCTCGGCGATACCGTCTCAACCGCTATCGATACCTCACTCGCCCCGGCTTTCTGCATAAGGCTGATAATTTCTTCATCGAGCATATCCGTTCTTACACCGTTGGAAAAAGACAGCCTTACCTTCCACCCCTTTTCTATAATACCGGAGAGGATAGATTTTATTCTTTCTCTGTCAAAATTCGATATGTCGTCTATGATCTCAAAATCATTTATATGATATTGTTCTACCAATATTCTCATTTCTTCAAGTACGTTTTCAGCGGACCTTGCCCTGAAATTTTTGCCCATTATGTTGTGGCAGAAAGTACATTGGAACGGACATCCGCGTGATGTCAGCATTACCATGTATGGAAGAAAACTGGATCTGAATATAATGGTGCTCACACTCTTTACGTGAGCATATTTATTAACATCGATAAGGTCCCATGCAGGAAAAGGCAGTTCATTGAGATTATCAATATATCCCCTTGGAGGAGTCCGTATAATATCGTCGTCCTGCCTGTACATGATACCATCTACCTTCTCTATCCCTTGTCCCGCATCCAAATTATCTAGGAGCTCCTTAAATGTAACTTCTCCTTCTCCAATTACTGCGATATCAATATCCTTGTTCTCTAAGATCTCGTCCGGAGCAGATGTTGCATGTGGACCTCCAACAATGATAGGGGCACCGGTAACTGTCTTTACAAAATGGGCAATCTGATACAGGGCGGGCGCTTCAAGCGTAAGCGCGCTTATACCAATGACATCAGGCTCAAATTCATGTATAATGCGGTCAATCTCCCTGAGGGGTGCTTTGTGGAAGCTAATGTCGAAAATCCTGACATCATCCCCCCGAGTTGCTCTGATATAGGATGCAACATACATTAACCCAAGGGGTGGTGTTATGCCTATTACCTTTGTGTTAATATTCCTGCTCTTGATAAAAAGTATTTTCATATTATATTCCGGGATTCCCAGGCCGAAGCGAGCTCATTTAGATAAAGTGGATCGCATCTTTGTTTTTTTGTTACCTTTCAGGGGATGCAGAATGGTCAGAAGTGTTGCAAAGATCGTGGGAAGAAAATGAGTGACATTGAAAAATAAATTACGCAGCACAGCCTTTGTCCTGAGGATCCTGAATGCCCTTGCAGGATTGAAATAAAATTTTACATAGGCACGGGAATAAAGACTGTGCAGCCGTTTGTCCGACACGGCGCTTACATTAAACGGCATTGCATGATAGTCAAAATCTTCCAGATCAAGTTCCGGTATCTCTACCCCCACTTCTTCTGCTTGTTTGTATATTTCCGTGCCCTTGAAAATATTGAGAACAAAAAACAATGCGGTGTGTAATTTCGACTTGCATGCGAAATCTATGGTAGCTTTCATCTCCTCTTCTGTTTCCGTCGGGAATCCGAGCATAAAAAGTCCTCTTAAAAAGATTCCTTTCCCTGCGGCAAAATCTATCATCCTTCTTACTTTCTCAAGGTTGAGATTCTTTTTTATCATTTTCTGTAATCTTGGCGTTGCGGTCTCGACCGCAACAGATATTTCTGCAGTTCCGGCTCTCTGCATAAGGTTGATGATCTCTTCATCGAGCAAATCTGTTCTTACACCATTGGGAAAAGCGAGCCTTATCTTCCAATCCTTTTCTATAATACTGGAGAGAATAGATTTTATTCTCTCTTTGTCAAAATTCGATATGTCGTCTATAATTTCAAAATCTTTTATGTTAAACTGCTCTATCAATACCTTCATTTCTTGCAGAACATTCTCCACAGACCTTGATCTGAACTTTTTTCCAAAAATATTATGGCAATATGTACACCGGAAAGGACATCCGCGTGATGTCAGCATTACCATATACAACTGTGAGCTCGCTCTGAAGATGGGTGTGCTCATACTCTTTGCATGAGCGTATTTTTGAAAATCTATAAGATCCCATGATGGAAAAGGCAGAATATCAAGATTATCTAAATATTCCCTTTCCGGATTCAGTATTGTGTCATTGTCTTTCCTATAACCGATACCTTTAACGTCCTCTATCCTATTTCCTTTGTTTAAGACGTCAAGAAGCTCTTTGAAGCTAATCTCTCCTTCGCCTATAATCACAATATCAATATCTTTGTTCTTTAATACTTCTTCAGGTGCAGACGAAACATGAGGCCCTCCGGCAATTACAGGGATATCAGTAATCGACTTTACAAAATGGGCAATTTGATACATGGCAGGTGCTTCGAGAGTAAGAGCGCTTATGCCAACTATGTCTGGCTCGAATTCATTTATAACACGCTGGATTTCCTGAAGTGGCTCCTGGTAAAACCTTATGTCAAAAAGCCTGACTTTGTCACCCCGTGCTGCTCTTATATACGATGCGATATACATTAATCCAAGCGGCGGTGTTATGCCTATCGCCATTGCATCCGGATTCCCACTTTTGATTAAAAGAATCTTCATATTTTTTTATCTAAGCACTAATATACCTTTTTACAACAGAATATTTAGTGACTTTTGTACACATAAATTTCCCCACTTTTGACTTCAGGAGTAAACTTGGAAAACAGAGATATATAGGGCGCACAGTAAGGCATAAATATTTTTACCTGATGAAAATGATCGTCATTCATTAATTGGTTAAAATAATCATATCCCCCTTCCAGATGTATGTCAAACCCTGTGGCTATGACAAAATCAGGCTTAACAACCTTTACACTATAGCGAATAGGTGGATTCCTTTTAATAGCTTCGGTATATATAGGATAGACATAATATTTCCACTTAAACACAGGCCTCAAAGTAGTTAGTATAAGTATAGTAGAATCCGGAGGGATATTTTTGTTTACCCAATAGCCTAATCTATTGTAATTGTATATCAAGCTTATAAAATTACCTGATGAGAAAAGTATATCGATAAAAATAACCATAACTATCAAAATCTTAACACTTTTTTTCCTTAATTTATCAAACACATACATAAAACTATATGCAGCAAGCAGCATAAAGAACGGCAAAATGGTCAAGTAAAAATAACCGCCGCCAGCATAAGAAGGCCGATCGGAAACAAGGGTTATTATTAGAAAATATACGAATGGATAGATTAGAAATAACATGGTTTCATACAATCCTTTATGCTTTGTGTATAAATATATGCCATATATTGATAATGCATAAATACTTATGGAGAGCATAAATGGAAAAACAATTATAAGTTGAGCAATAAATCTTTTATGTAAGAGGTTGTTTTCAAGATTAATATCCTGCTCGTAGGTAAATTCATGAAATATAGCATGAATAAACTCTGGAATATGCAAAATCAAATATGGGGATGTCAGAAAGAATGCAACAAACGCTGTGAACAAAAACATACCTATGTTTCTTATATTTTGTCTGTGGGTGAAATCAGGGGCAGGGTTTTTATAATAATATATGAACCATCCGGTTATAGGCATAAATAGTACAAATAAATCAAGCCGCGTGGACATGGCAAATCCCGAAAAAACTCCCGCCAGAACATACCATTTGATCTTATTTTCTTCTTTAATTCTGATCGAATAATAGAATACACACATTGCAAAAAATGTCATGAATGTATCAGGTTTAAATAAATGGGACATAAAGAGTTCAAGAGGATTAAATACCATGAAGATTAATGCTAAAAAGGCAACCTTTCTGTTGAACAATCTCTCTCCAACTTTATAGGTAACAAGAATGGTGAGTATATCAAAGAAAGCCGATTCATACCTGCCGATAAAGTATAAAGTCGGATTGAGAAAATCCAGGGAAGGAGGTGGCAGCGGAGATATGTGCTTAATATGGAAGTATATCTCATAGATTGGAATAGTAAGATAATGTATTATTGTCCCATATTTATAAAAATGAGGATCCAATGAATGTGTATGTATCATCTTTAATATAGGTATAACCATATTAATAGTTTCGTCGTCCATGTAAAAAAATGGTAAGAATAGCCGGGGAAATATCCTGATAATAAAAGCAAAGAGCAGTATGATGAATAAACCGAATTGATAAGATTTTATACGTTTAAACATGAGAATAGCTTTCTAAATCGCAGCTCTTTAGCCGCAACCAATGTGTAAATACCTTAGATCTCATCCTAACCTTCCCGACCCAGCTTTGCTGGGTACCTGAGGGGAAGGAACTTTTGAATTTCCTCTCCTCTTAGGAGAGGACCAAGGCGAGGTCTTCTCCAGATTGTTAGCTACAACCAACATCATTTTTGTATTTTGCATAGAAGTTATAAGGAAAGAATCTAAATCGAGCCCTTCCTGTTTATTTGTAATTTTCCACTTTTAGTGGAGTTCGTCAAGCTGTTATAGTATACAAAGTATTGATGGCTGTTAAAACACATAAATATTTCTGGATTGCAAATATTGTTATTGTGATCTCACTTGTTTTGTTCTTTTCACGCTCTTTGTTTACAAACAGGATATTGGCTCCTGCTGATTTTATGACGTATCCATTTTTTGTTTCCCCTCCTAACGTTACAAAAGATTTAGAACTTACCCTAGGTGATCCGATTGTAGAATTTATTCCATGGTTTCATTTTAACAGGCCTCAAAGTAGTTAGTA
>JAMCPX010000047.1 GCA_023382265.1 Deltaproteobacteria bacterium
ATAGATTGTACCGTCTGTCCCGATTGCAGGCGATGTCTGTATGGCAGTGCTGTTGGGAGTCGGGTATGACCATTTCAGCGTGCCATTCGGATTGATTGCATAAAGACTGTAATCAGTCGATCCGGCATAGATCGTTCCGTCTGTCCCGATTGCAGGCGAGGATTCGACGTCATCCCCGGTTGGGTATGTCCATTTTACCGTGCCGTCCGGATTGATCGCGTGAATGTAGTTGTCGTCCGAGCCGACATAGATCGTACCATCCGCGCCTATTGCCGGTGAGGAGTACACACCGTTGCCTGTGGTGTATGACCATTTCAACGCCCCTGTCGTTAAACCGGTATCGACGGAGCTTAGCCCTGTCGATTGGATATTCTGTCTGAACCTGGGCCATGGCGCACCGTTCTGATAACCGCCGGGAGATGGCATCGTGGTAATTGTGTTGGAGTATCCGCTCTCGCCCTGACTGTTGATCGCAGTGACAACAAAGTAATAGGCCGAACCGTTTGTGGCCCCGGTATAGGTGTAGGTGGTATTATTGCTGGAACCAACCTTCAGATACTGTCCCTGGGTTGTTGCAAGTGAGTTCATGACTGCGGCAGTTCCAACGGCCGGCGTAAACGAGTAGATATTATAACTCGTTGCACCTGCGGACACTTGCCAGGTCAGCGGGACCTGCGTATTGCCGATACTTGCGATCAGATTGGTCGGTGGATTTGGTTTTACAGAACCACTGTTAGAACTGCTGCTCGTTCCACTGCTGCAGTCAATAGTGCCGGCACTGATTGCAACCGACAGCAAAAACAATCCCAAACGCCATATATATCTCAATTTCTTAATTTCCATAATTTTCTCCTTTATTTATATTTTATTGAACGGAATCCTTATCACTTCTTTATTTAAGAGCGGACCGGTTGCGTTACGATTTCAGAACTCCTTCTATTCCTCTTATCTTATGAGGAAAGATAACGAAGTAAGAGTTTATCCCCGTGGAGGAATAAAAGGTTTTCTTATGACATCAGATTGCATAAGAGTTGTGTTGATTATAGAGAATGTTAAGCAGTCAAGTCTGGGAGCCGAACTGCTTGCCGTTAGTATTACCGTGTCATCAGAAGGATCGTCATCAATACCTTTCCCTCTGGAACGATGGGCAGACACGTACATACGTATATGCAGCTTCAGCCTGTTAAAAAGCCCCGTAAAAAAGGTATGGTTTGTTTTCTGGGACGAACAAACATGGTGAATTGCCGTAAGGGCGTCGTCATTAACCCCGTGCCCGGGGAAAAAGGCTAAAGCAGAGCAAACAGGTGGGGCGAACGGATGTTCTTCCCTGCCTTGCCTGTCTGAAGACAAGATATAAGTTTGCGGGAAAACGGACATAAGCCGTTGAGCAGCCGATGCATTTTTAATAAAAGAACTCGCTGTTGCTCCGGAGAGTACCAAAAAAAAGACTATCGGCAGATATTTTGTCCTATACAAGCGTTTCATAGAACAACCCTTCTTTATATCCTGTCTGAATGCACGTCAATGATCAAGGTCACAAATGTTCATAGGGTTTACCGGGGAATGCAATAATGGGGTTTACTTATTCCCGCGATTGCACAACCCTACTCATGCCCCCTGATAAGGGGGGGAAAGGGGGTTAAAACGAGATTTAAGTCTTCAGTCTGTTTACCCCGTTAGAAACTAAGTCAATGCAATATTTTGTCATTCCCGTGAAAACGGGAATCCAGTATTCTTTTCCCCTCTAATAAGAGGGGCAAGGGGCGTTATAATTTAAAACAAATGCTGTCCCTCATTTTTCAGTTACACCTGCTTGTTAACCTATTTCACCTTTCAAGGACTGAACCTGCGGTTCCTTTAACTCGTCTTCGGAATAGCTCAAGGTTTTTTCCACGAGCGCACCTGCGTACGCGCTTTGTAAAGCCTTTCTGTGAAGCCACCTTCGGTCAGGAATTGCTGTTCGAGGTTCTGAAGCTGCCGCCCAAGGAGATAGCTTGCCTGATTAACAAGACAAATCAGAGTGTTTGCGGCAACCTCCGGGTCAGAAGAGTCCGACAAGTCCGCCCTGTCAGACAAATTCTTTTTCCGGATCGCAAGCGCCTCCGGTGCATCCTTAGCCCAGATGTGCAAGCCGCGCTGACGGAGAAAAGCTTCAAAGTCCAGCAGCAGCTCCTCAAGGCTTGCCCGCGCAACGCCGGTCAACTTCAGTTCGGTCTTTTTTGAAGTGCCGCTCGCCATACTGCCCTCTGCAATGTTCTGCACGCCGCTGCGTGCAGCCTGCACCATCTGGTCATGCGTGCGCGAGCGCTTGTCGATAAAGCGGTTGCAAAAGGCCACGGTTGCATCATAGACCATCTCGGCAACCTGATAAGACCTCAGTTTCCGGTATCCGCCGTGCGGCGGGATAAGAGCAGGGAGATCGTTTTGATTAAACATCGTGGAGGTTCCTTTTTAGGTAGAATACGCCAACTGGGCGTATAAGTCAATATAACTATAGATTGCGAGGCTTGACGTTATAATAAAAAATGGTTCGTTATTTTATCCCCACGTCCGGGGGGAACACGTGGAAGAGTTTCAATCCTTGTTTTAATGGAACATGGTCTGAGAGATAAGCAAAGGACCGGCACTTTACCCCGTTAGAAAGCCCCACCATTTATGGTGGGGCCAAAATGATAATTGTTAAATTCCTTATAGAAAGGGCGTGGTTTAAAGCCACGTCCTTTCTAACGGGGTTTACTATGGCCAAAAGGAATAAAAAATCCCCTAAAAGCATCCCGTCAGGAAACCCTGATCCCGTTAACGTACCAGATAAGGTTGACTCATCTTAGAGGGTAAAAATAGTATAGCAGAGAAAAAGGTGAGGTCAAAATGCCCCGCGCGGCCTATTTCATATTTCAAGGACACACCATGCGGTTCCCTGTTGATTTGCTTCTCATGCCGCTTTCAGCGTCTTTATTTTTTTAAGTATTCTCTTGTTTTTATTCTGTTCAATCCAGAGGTCTACGGCTCTCTGCGCGTTCAGCCAGAATTCCGGCGTGTTCCCGAACAGGCGGGAAAGCCGCAACGCTATTGATGGGGTAAGAGCACGTCTTTCGCGGAGTAGCTCATTGATTGTTTGTCGGGACACTCTTATTTTAGCTGCCAAGGCCGCGGTAGAAAGACCATAATCCGGCATAAAATCCTTTGTCAGAATCTCACCGGGATGGGTCGGTTTTACCTTCCTTATACTAATGTTCTGTATGCTCATAACACACCTCCTTTCTTTAGTGATAGTCTATTATCTCAACATCATATGCATCTGCATCAGCAAAGCGAAAACATATTCTCCATTGATCATTTATCCTTATACTATATTGGCCTAAACGGTCGCCGCTGAGTTTTTCCAATTTATTACTTGGCGGTACCCTAAAATCTTCGATGCATGTCGCATAATCAAGATATTCCAGACGTCGCAAAGCCCTTTTTAAAATATCGCCCGGCAATCGCTTCGATTTACCGGATATATAGAGTTCACGAGTATGTTTGTCGGCAAACGTCTTAATCATGAACATATATGTAACGAGTCTCGTGACAGTTGTCAAGAGAAGTTTTATCTGTTGTTCATCCAATGTGATATGCTTTTGAAAAAGAGGAACAGATACCCGTTTTAAGAAATACAAAAAAGGGGGTAAATATTTCCGGGCTGATTGTCAATTGTCATTCCGGACTTGTTTTGTGCTCTCAAGGTGATGTAACATGATAATAATACGTGATGCTGAAATAAACTTGTCCTGATGAAGATCGGTGTTCAGCACGACGCTGCGCAGTGGTTTTCCGGCTTCCTTCAAAATCTGATAAGCAATGTCCTTGAATGAGTTCATGTTGTCCTTTCATAAGAAAAAACAGGTGGAACAAAACTACCAGAGCGAAAGAATTCTCTAATATTAGATGCAAGAGCTATAGAACCGCTACTATTCATCGAGAATTTTAGTTCTTTTTGAATCGTCAACTTTGTAAGCATCCTCGAAGCTATTGCTACACGTCCAATGTTTGTAGTCGTTTTGCCAATTTTGATTTTTTCTCTATATGGAAAGACGCCGCTATGTAAAAACTTATTCCTAAATCGAAACAATTCAACAACAAGCAATTCAATCTGATTATACGGTACATCTATATTCCATACAGCTACAAGTTCGAAAAAGAGATCATTTATGGGCTTGTATCTTTTAATAATTTTATTACTATAATCAGTACTGATACGAGGAGCGAGGCACTCAAGAACACTCGTAAGAAGTGCGACTTTGAGTTGAAGTGGACGTACATGTCTCACCTCGAGGTAAGTAAGTAATGCTGATTTTATCCTACGATTAACTGGTCGATGTCTGATTTTGCCATAAGCATCTGTTACGAACTTGGCAATAGATATAGAATCTTCGAGTTCATATGTGCATTCATTCGCTACAGGACAATGCATCTTCGTTGGAGAAGTGCCAACTTCTAAACCGCCGGCAAAAGACCACAAAGCCAAAATATCATCGAGCGAATTGCCATCTTTGAACCACATTGCTTTCTGTGATGACGATGTATTCTGAGTTGCATGGAATGTTACAATATGTCGTCCTTTTCGCGCACGATATGATCTACCTCCGCTCGAATCTCCAAGTGCCGGTAGTTCTTTTATTCGTTGCTCATATTCAGCCACACGCTTAAAGTGGTAACCACCAGCATCCCATTCTGGAATATCAGAGATACCATTATAAATTGGAATCTGTATAGTGTTCATTATCGTTTTAAATCTTCATTATTACTTAAAAAAGATGGAAGCCTCTTACAGAATTTATCTGCTATAGAAGTTTCGGTAATATTTATATGTAGATACAATTTTATCAGTTTTAGCATAGAGATCAAAACAGTATTTTTTGTCCCATTGCCATTGTCCCTTTTCATCCAGATTGAGAATCATAGCGGCATAGCCTTTGGGGGAGATATGAAACAAAAACAAAATTGATTGAAAATTATTCTGCTTAATTTGTGATAATTTATTTTGCAATGCTTCACGATCTTTATCAGATAAACCAGCACACTTTATAATTACAAATAAAACACGCCCTTTATAATCATGTTTTGAATCATCTAATTTCTTTAACACAACATCATAGAGGTCATCTTTTTTAATTACTTGGGTAAGCTCTATATTATACAATTCCTTTGCTAGGAATAGCTCCATACCGCTTTTATAAACATAATCTGGTTTACTACTGATAGGTAATCTACTAATTGTGAAATCATAACTTTCATCTTCGGGATAATAAACCCAATGCTCATAGCTTGAATCCCTTTCATTATAAAGCATCGCAGCAATACAACCAAAGCTGAGTTCATATTTTTTCTTATCATTTTGTTCAAGAGTGTACATACCTTTATTAACTACTGTCTCTAAATCAAGTTGACTTTGGGCAATATTATCCTTTTGTAAGGCTTCAAACCCTAAAGCTATAGCTTCTCTTAAAATGTCCTCGTACATTTTATTAGGAATTTTGGTAAAAAGACGGAGGGTAACATCGATTGTTTTTTTGTCGTCGTGAATATTTATTCTCTTATCTTCTTCCATAATTTTCCCCCCTCAATTATCTTCCTCTCCTCCTCTGTTATCCCGTACAACTCGTACGCCAGTTCATCTATCTGCTTGTCGGTGGTATCGATCTGGCGCTGGAGGACGGTCTTTTCATGGGCTGTTATAACTGTTGGCTGTTGTTTGTTGAGTGGTAGTATCATCATTTCCCCTTTTTCAGTCCGCTTTCTTGTATTTTCATTATGCTACCTTCTGTTAACCATAATTTAAAATATTTCTCGGTATGTTTTTGATCTATTTTTTGGGATATTCCACTTTTATTTAATAGATTTTCAAAAGATATTCCCTGCCTGGATAAATCAAGCAATGCCAAAGCTTTTATTGCAGCCTTATCGCATGTGCATAATATAAGTTCTTTCTGTTTTTGTAGCAGTACAAGTGCCTCTATCTCCCCGCCATGAAGGCTCTCCTGAACATTGTAGTCAAATTGCTCAATGAATTGTGCCAATTCTACCGGTAAACAGGCAAGCTCCTGAATGGTTTTACCAATCTCTTTCTCAAGTTCTATAGGATGTATTTTACCGCCGGTATCCTCGTAATAATATGCTTCCTTATGCAGGACTATTGAGGAAATATAGACCTCGTGCTTTTTGACTATAATTTCCCAAACACCTAACCTATGAAGGTCGATTATTACATCCGCATCAAGAAGCAGTAAAAGCAATAGAGTAATCCTCATTCTCGGTATAACCGTATTTCTTTACAAACGAGGAAATTTCACTGAATGGTTTATTAACATATTCGGCGAATTTTGCTTTCGATATCTTACCCATCTGCATTGCTTTAATGGCAAGGGTAATATACCGGGATGAAATATACGGCCTTTGATCTGCGATATTTGTTTGCCTCATTTCTTTATCGATTTTTCTAATACCTTCTTCTTGCACGCATTTCTCAACATCTTTTTTTCTTAAATGTCTAAGATTTACGAGTCTCCAAAGTAACGCATCAATAGAAACATCAAACTCTCTGGCAATCTCAACAAGGCTTAAATAGGTGATTTTGTTATCTATTAGCTTTTTGGAAAATTCCCTGCTTACTTCTTCAACAGGCAATAAAACAGCTGATGCAAACGCATCTGCCCATTGTTCTACTTTGCTTTTTCCGTCTTTTGATTTTGGATATATTTCCTCATCAGAGAATATTTCCCATGTAATAAGGTGAAAGAATTCGTGAGCAAGATCATAATTACGCCTCCATGGAGCATCGTTAGAATTTATAAGAATTGCCTTGCCAAAATCACTCGCTGTGGAGGCACCAGACCCGGTTATCCCTAAATCCAGATAAAGCACCAAAACATCTAAATCCTGTTCTAATTTGCGAGATATAACGTAAGCAGGCCTCCCTCCAAGATCCAAAATTTTCCTGTAGTATTCTGCCAGCTCTAAAACGTAACTGAAGCCACGATTTGTAAATTCTTGTTTATTCGGTGCTGGAACTGTGGCAATGGAGAGTGCTGTGTGTTCTTCATTTGTAAGTTCTAAAAGTTTTTTATAGTTTTGACATAGCGTAATAAATTGTCGTTCTACCTTTGTTTTATCTTCTGTTTGCTTAGGATCTCTCCATAATATTTTAGTATGTGAAGGTTCCGTCTTCCCGGACATAAAATAATTAATATCCCGTCCGTAGATTCCTGCCAATTTAGAAAGCTCCCAAACCTTTATGTCTCTTTGTCCTGATTCAATATTACTTAAAATTTGATAATTCTGGAAACCCATCTTTTGTGAAACCTCTTTTAATGTATAGCTGAGCGCCTCCCTCTCTTGTTTCAGCAAAAATGATATGCCTTTGACTTTCTCCATCCTTACCTCCTTCCTACCGTCTATACTAATATAAGAAATAATTATATTTATGTCAAATCAATTCAAAATTATATAATAATTTCTTATCCTTCAATTATCTTCCTCTCCTCCTCTGTTATCCCGTATAACTCATACACCAATTCATTTATTCCTTCTGATGTAATATGAAAGTCCAAGCCCATATCCTTATTATTGTTTACTGTGCCCATCCTTCTTTTCGTTCTCAATATCCACATTGCTTGTAGTTACGTTAGGAAAGTAAGCCGTCATCATCCCCATCAGTACGATCAAATAACAATAAGACTGAAAACAAATAAAGTCGCATAGCTCTGAATCTTTGATAACTTTTCCAACTGAATAGCCCAATCCCCCATTACTAAGGGGAACTAAGTTCCATTGTGAACTAATGGGATCGCCGTGCACAATATGACCGAAGGTTTCGCATAGTTGCTTTGCTGCTGTAATATCAATATCGCCGCCACCCATTGTTTCAATCATCTTTGCGAGACTTGGTCTCTCCCGAAACTGCCATCCCTTTTGCCAAACTCCGAGTTCATCACGATGAACGTGAAGATATGAGATAATGGCAGCGCACTCAATCAACGGCCGCATAAGTACTAAGGCGCCGAAAAGGTAGCCCTGTCGAATAAGCTCACGTATTGTTAAAGCAAGATTGATCCCTTGAGGAATAATTTGGCAAGCTGCTTATTGAAGTTCTGACAATTCAGTACGATGAGTATAAGCGACTATGTTTGCATTCGTTTCCAGACAAGTTATGATTACGTTGTCAAAATGAAAAACTGATTCTCTACCCATGTAGGGCTCATTTGATGGTAAATATACTGCTTCAGAATTAGATTCTTTATTGTTCATTTCGTTACTCATATTTTTCCCTCTTCAAGATAGAAAGGACCGTGACCGTTTTTAAATGGCACCATTTCTATTTTTAATCTTTTTTAATTCTTCATCATATTCTTTTAAGACTTCTCTTTTTAACAAGCCTTTCTGTAAGCCAATTTGATTTGCCACTTCCTTACAACTTGCAGGTAAGCTCCAATTGCTATATTGCCTTTCTATTTGCTCACATATGTCTCTATGATTCTCTTTTTCCTCCTGAGAGAATTTTACAATCAGACGACAAATTCTATGTCCTGTCCCGTAATCATCTTCTTCTTTTATATCTATATTTACTCTTTCATCTTCTTTCAATTTTATCGTCTCCTTCAACAATAATAAGTCACAGGACATCTTGCATTATTTTACCTTTGATTATTTTCCTATATCAGCCTCTTAAACCATAGAGCTTATAAAAAAGTTGATCAATTAAGCATTCATTGGTTAATAGTTTAGTTTTAAATACCGTGATACTTTAAATTTCCTCATATATGGTCTTTCTCTAACTTCGTTCATTAATTCCCAATAGGCATTTTGGGGAAACTTATTGTTAATACCTTTAGGAAATGTATACTTTGGCGGCTTTCCATCTTTCAATATTGCTGATCGAGAAAATTCTGGTTTAAGATATTCATAAATCCCCCACCTTATATTATTTAGGAATTCAGCGATTGTGCTACTGTGATAGTTTAGAATGTCAGTATGAAATCTATCATAAAACACATTAAGGCTAAGGAGGGTATCTTCAAAATCAATATTGCATAACTTATTTGATTGAAATATCATTGTAAGTTTTTCTACTATTCCAGATAATCTGGTAAAATTATGCTTTGAAATGTTTCCGCATATTTTTAAGACATCAAATCTTTTTATTGATAAAATGAACTCTTTTTCTATAGAAGGTAACCATACTGGTACTTTGACCTCGCGCTCAAGCCAACTAGTGAATTCTCCTACGACCGATTTTAAATCGTTAATAGAATTATTTTCGTTGAAAGATGGCTTATCACATATTTTTTTTATAGCACTTAAGTATGATTGCTGTCTCCCAGTTATTTTTTCGTCTGGACATGATAGGAAATCTACAAATATAATATTAAATAATTTCTGATGCGTTGGTGAGATAAACATAATATTTGAATGAGGGTCATTACCGGCTAAATCTAATATTTCATAATTAACCATTGAATCAATAAGCTCTTGAATAGCCTTTAAAAGGATCACTTCCTTTTCAACTTCTGAAAAGGGCAATTCATTCATATAAATATTTTCCTTGCTTGATTTCGGCAATTTATCCCCCTTCAATTATCTTCCTCTCCTCCTCTGTTATCCCGTACAACTCATACACCAGCTCATCTATCTGCTTGTCGATGGTATCGATCTGACGCTGGAGGGCGGTTTTTTCATGCTCTGTTTTTGCTGATGGTAATTGCTTGTTGAGTGAAAGCATTTGGTCTACAAGCGATACCATTTTATCATGGCTCGATTTATCTGATGGATTGGCCAAATTTATTGAACGGATTGGAAGTTTAGCAATATCAGATACAAGCACCTTAGGGAAAAGCGCTTTTTGTGATTTTGGGCTTCGCTTGTGATGATACCACGTTATAAGCTCAGAGTTTAATATACCAAGTATGTAAAGAGGAGAAACAGGACTGTTGTCACATTTAATCGGGATAACATCTCTGCTATGATAAAGTTCTCCTTCAAAATAAGCCGCTATGATTCGTCTATCTTTGCCACCGGTAATTTCTTGTACCAATATTCTTTTACCTTCAAAATTATCAGGATCTCTTGGGGCAGCCAACCATGGTCCATATTTTATCCATCTCTTCCCTGTAACTTGAACAGAATACCTGCTTAAATCTCTACCTATAATCTCTGGTTTCCAAAGCTTCCCTTCTTTACTTATTGAATGATAGGGCTTCGATTCAACAGTTTCTTTACTTTGCAGTCCTCCTTTTGGACGTTCACCTTTACCTACTTCATACGGGTTATAGCCAGAGCAAGGCTTAGCCAAGGTGTCTAAGGGAACAGATGCATGGGTAATCTTTTTCAATAAATTACTATCAAGACCTCTCTCAAAAATTCCTATAAAATAGCCCGCATCTATAAAATTATTTTGTTTTATTGAAAAATCTTCTCTCGGTATTTTCTGAAATCCTAATGAGTCATAAATTTTTATATGGACGTCTTTCTGCCGGTTACTCGATATAATAGATACCAAAGTGTTCACTTTAGCATCTTTAAAAACAAATTCCGGCAACCAAACTATTTCGTCGATTGAATACTTCCCTAATATAAATTTTCTTAATGAAAGTGCAGATGGTATCGTTAGCCATGTAACTGGTACAATAAAGCCGTGTATCCCTCTATTATTAAGCAGTCTTAAAGATGCTTCATAAAAAAGAAAATAATGTTCATAGCTACCTTGAGAAGCTATAAAATGATTTTTAAAATAAACTTTTTCATTATCGCCATGTATTTGATGAAATCCATACGGTGGATTGCCGATGACGGCATCGAAGCCGCCGGAGGTCATGATGTCTTTGAATTCGGCGTTCCAGTCGAATGCGTTGATGCGGAGGCGCTCGTCATCGTTGAAGAGGTTCAAGCTTTGCTGTTGATAGAAATCCGGTCCGATGAGGGAGTTGCCGCATTTGATGTTATTTTCGAGATCAGGTAGGGCGCGCTCGTGGAATAGTTTAAATTGCACATCCAATGTCTGGCTGTTCTCGCCTTCCAGAACCTTGAGTAACAGTGACAGCTTTGTAACCTCAACTGCCTGCGGGTCTATGTCGACACCATAAATATTATTGAGAAGGATGCGCTTTCTTTCGTAAGTAGTCAGTCTATAGCTGCCCGACCCATGCCCCGCATGGGTACCCCCTGCCTGATACAATATAGGTCTGGCAGCTTTAGCGTATTTTTCTGCTCCGTCTTTTACATACCAATCCAGATGCCAATCCAATAGATACTGAAAAGCACCGATGAGGAATGACCCGGAACCGCATGCGGGGTCAAGGATACGGAGCTTGCTGATCTGTTTGGGTGTTTTGCCTTCAACCAGTTTGCCGACCGAATTTTTTACAATGTAGTCAACGATGTATGTCGGTGTGTAATAGATACCGCCTGCCTTCCTGACCTCCGGCTTTTCTTCAATCTTGGCATGATGCCCTTCCGTCAGTCTGATGACCTTGCCGAGGAACTGCTCATATACCTGCCCCAGTATGTCGGCAGAAAGAACTGAAAACTCATAAGGGCTCTCGGGATAGTAAAGCCGGTTGATAATATCTTTTATCGGCTCATCATCGATGTTCAGGAAGGGAGTAAGATTGTCCGGCTCTTCTTCACGGTCCCTTTCCTTGCTGAAATGGAAAAGCCCTGAGTTATAGCGCTGGTCTGCACGCTGGAACAATTCGAAAAGGCGTTTATAAACATTTACTCCGTTCATCATGGACTGGAGCTTGCCGTATTGCTCCATGCCCCTGTCCTCACAAATACGCAGGAATATGATCCTGTCTATCGTGCGCTGCACGGCAAAATTAAGCTCCCGTGTAGTAAGCTTGGTATTACGAATAGCTATTTTATGTGCAAGTCCACTGCGCCATGATTCGATTTCTTTGAGGAACTTCTCATCAACAGTAGCCGTGCCTCTTTTAAGCTTGCTTGATTCAGCATACTTGTCAAAAGAGCCTTTGAGCACGGATTCTTTCGAGAATACCGACACAAGGTAATCCCATTGCTGCGGATAGTCTTTATAGATAAAATAGCTTATGCGTGCGGTTGAAGCCTTATCGTCTTTTACAGGGTCTATACGACAGTCATAAACTGCAAATTCTTTAAAATTGGTTAGTATGCCAAGCGGCAGCTTTGCAGACCACGCATACCTTCTAAGCTGGAATGCTGCATCTATATTATCATCAATCTTGATAGAAGGTTTCTTGGCTTCGACAAAGAACTTCCTTGTCCCGCCGATTCTGAAGCAATAATCGGGTGCTTTGATTGCACTGCCAATCTTGATTGCATCCTCGTGTATGACGTCCTTATATGCCTCTGCATTGCCCTGTTCGTTGCTGACATCCCAGCCGAGTGCCTCAAAAAAAGGATTTATAAATTCCTGTCTGAGCTGGGCTTCATTGTATTGGCTGGAGGTGTAGGACTGCTGGTTTCTTTCAAACCGTTCAATGAGTTCGGAAACTTGTTGGGGAAGCTGGTTATCCATGAATAGGATATATCAGACCCAGTTAGAAAGAACAAGTCTGTCTAATCTCAATAAAATGACAGAATTTTGTAACGGGGTAAATTACTGAGGAGTTTTCTATAAAATTCCTCAATACCGCTATGTTTTATTCTTAAACTATTCAACATGGTTTTTAATTCTGCTTCATATAAATTGTATTCAAATGTTTGATAGTACATATTTTACTGGCGTCACTATAAGCAATGGCCGATCGCAGCAGCGTAAAACAAATAGAAACGCGGCTTTGTTGAGCGAAATAGGATTTGCAAGTAAAGCTGATGTATCCGTCCTTACCATTACAAGGATAAAAACATGGGTGAACAAAAAATTAAATTTATTATTGACTAAAAATACTGATATTGTTTAATTAACATATATGGCACAAATAATCGATGGAAAACGGGTTTCGCTCCAGATAAAGTTAGAGATAAAAGGGGCGATTGAGCAATTTAAAAAACGGTATAACATGATACCCGGGCTTGCTGTCATACTGGTCGGTGACGATATAGCATCAGCAACTTATGTAAGAAACAAGCAAAAGGCATGTGAGGATGTTGGTATAAATTCAAGAACATTCAGTTTTTCATCAGATATTGATGAAAAAGAATTGGTCGCCCTTATCAAGGAACTTAACAGAAGTCCGGAATACCACGGCATACTTGTCCAGCTGCCTCTCCCTAAACATATAGATTCAAAAAAAGTCCTAAATTTAATAGACGGACAGAAGGACGTGGATGGATTTCTCCCTGTTAACATAGGCAAGCTTTTTACAGGGGAAGAAACGCTTTATCCGTGTACCCCGAATGGTATTATGACACTTTTAAATGTGTACAATATTCCTGTTTCAGGCAAGCACGCCGTTATAGTTGGAAGAAGTAACATCGTGGGTAAGCCGCTTGCAATTATGATGCTGTCAGCCAATGCAACCGTAACGATCTGTCATACAAAAACAAAGGACATTGAAGGCCTTGTAAATCAGGCAGACATCCTTGTTGCAGCGGCAGGCAGAAGAGGGCTTATAAAAGGAGAATGGATAAAACAGGGTGCCGTTGTTATAGATGTTGGTATGAACAGGTCGGATGATGGCAAGCTTGTAGGTGACGTGGAATTCGAAGAAGCGCAAAAAAGGGCATCCTATATCACACCCGTTCCGGGCGGGGTTGGGCCAATGACTATAGCCATGCTTATGAAGAACACCCTGCTTGCCGCTGAAAGACAGCTCAAGTCATGATCGTAACAGAAAAAAAACCTGAGCGGGAAATCATTGAAGCTTTGAAAGGTTATGAAAGCATATTTATCATAGGATGCGGCTCATGTGCGGATGCATCGAGAACAGGCGGGGAAGAAGAGTGCATGGCCTGGGCAGGGCTCATAGAAAAGACAGGCAGGAAAAAACCATCATACTTTGTTCCCGAAGAAACCTGTCATGTCTTTCATTTGAAAAGCCTTATAAGACAATCAGAACAGGCAAGTAATGCTGATGCATTCCTTGTGCTTGCATGCGGTGCAGGCATACAGTCCGTCGCAGCAGCAATTGACAAGCCTGCTGTTGCAGGACTTAATACCGTATTTCTCGGCACGACGTACAGAGCCGGTGAATTCCTTAAGTACTGCTCAATGTGCGGCAATTGTGTGCTTTCAAGAACGGGCGGTATATGCCCTGTGACAAGATGTCCCAAGGGCTTGTTGAATGGTCCATGCAGCGGCATGGTTGACGGCGTATGCGATGTCGACATCTCAATGAGATGTGTATGGGTTGACATATATGAAGCATTAAAAGTGCAGCATAAAGAAGGGATGCTTTTGGAGATCAATAAACCAAGACCCTATGTGCATTCAAAATACAAAAAGGTTCAGCCGAAGTCAGGTCTAAGGAAATCTATTTAATGTCAAATCTCAGTGAATCATTAAAGCATCGCAAATTTGTTATAACGGCAGAAGTAGCCCCAAGAAAAGGCACGATTGTTTCAAATTTTATAAAAACCGTTAATGCCTTAAAGGGCCATGCCGATGCAATCAACATAACAGATAACCAGAGGGCCATAATGCGTATGAGTTCTCTCGTTGCATCGTACCTTGTTTTAAAAGAAGGGATAGAACCGATATTCCAGCTTACATGCAGGGACAGAAACAGGCTTGCAATTCAATCAGACCTTCTCGGCGCGGGCATGCTTGGGATAAAAAACGTGCTTGCGCTGACAGGAGATCATCCTTCGGCAGGAGATTTTCCCGATGCAAAACCCGTGTTTGACCTTGATGCAACAACACTTCTTTACACCATATCAAGGTTTAACGAGGGTTTTGATCTTAATAATCAGCCGTTAAACGGGCGTACGGAGTTTTTCCAGGGTGCTGCACTTACACCACAGCTCAATCCTTCAGCTCCGGTACTCTTGAGCATAGAAAGAAAGATCAATGCAGGTGCAAGGTTCTTTCAAACACAGCCTGTTTTTAATGTGGAAATGTTTGCCGGGTTTATGGAAAAGATGAAGAGGTTTAATGTCCCCGTAATTGCAGGCGTACTGCTTTTGCACTCAGCGGAACAGGCAAATAAACTCAACAAACAGGTCCCCGGCATAAACATACCGGATAGACTTATCAAAAGACTTGAATCTTCCGCAAACCCCCTAGAGGAAGGGATAAATCTATCGGTAGAACTAGCTGTCAATTTACAACATATTGCACACGGTGTGCATATAATGACAGTAGGACAGGAAAAGGCATTACCAATAATAGTTAAAAGGATCTATGATGAAGTACACCCCTCTTTATGAAGAACATAAAGCACTCGGTGCAAAGTTTATGGAGTTTGGCGGATTTGATATGCCGCTTCAATATACCGGCATTATAGACGAACACCTTACAGTAAGAAACAATGCCGGCATATTTGATGTAAGTCACATGGGAGAAATATTCATAGCAGGTCAGGATGCACTTGAATACTGCGAATACTTAACACCAAACAAGGTCTCAAACCTATTGCCCGGGCAGTCCCAGTACACCTTCCTTTTAAATGAAAGGGCAGGGGTAATCGATGATCTGATCATCTACAGGATCTCAGAAAATGAGTTTATGCTATGCGTAAACGCATCAAACATTGAGAAAGATTACGACTGGTGTCTAACCAATAAAAAGGGTAGTATCCGGATAACGGACAGATCTCCGGATATAGGCATGCTGTCTGTTCAGGGACCTTTTGCCAAAGAAGTAATGCGAAAGATATTTTTATCTATTGAAGGACTTAAAAGACCCAATTTTTCATACACCGACTTCGAGCGTAAGCATTTAATGATATCCAGGACCGGGTATACCGGAGAAGATGGGTTTGAATGTTTTATTGATAAGGATACTGTTGTAGAATTATGGAATAGCATAATGGAGGCAGGCAGGCCGTATGGCATAAAACCTATAGGACTTGGTGCAAGGGACACATTGAGGGCTGAGATGGGGTACCCGCTCTATGGCATGGAATTAAATGAAGATACAACACCTTATGAAGCAAACCTTGGATGGGTAATAAAGATGGATAAACAACAATTTATAGGCAAATCTGCACTGATGAAAGTCATAGAAACAGGATTAACAAAAAAGCTTGAAGGTATTGTTATGAATGGTAGATCAATACCGAGACATAAAAACTATGTTGTTTTTAAAGATAAGATAATTGGTGAGGTGACAACAGGTACATACTCGCCATCTCTGAGCAAAGGCATTGCAATGGCTTATATAGATAACAATGTTTCTCCATCAGAGGTAGGTGTTGACATAAGAGGTATTCTTCATACGGGTTCGTTAATACAATTACCTTTTGTGAAAAAATAAAAGAAGGAGACAGAATATGCAATTTCCAGCAGGACTTAAGTACACAAAAGACCATGAATGGGCAAAGATCAATGAGACATATGTAACAGTAGGTATAACGGATTATGCGCAGGACAAGCTCGGCGATATCGTTTTTGTCGAATTAGAGGAGCCGGGAACACAACTTAAACAGGGCGATAAGTTCGGTACCGTAGAGTCTGTAAAATCGGTTTCAGATCTGTTTATTCCTTTCAGTGGAAAGATCATCGAAATCAATAAAGAACTGCTTGAGCATCCAGAGATTATAAATAAGGAGCCTTTCGGAAGGGGATGGATGATCAAGATAAGTACAGGCTCGATAGACCATGAGCTGTCAAATCTTCTTGATACGGATGCTTACGAAAAATACTGTAAAGAGTCTGATTAGAATTGAAGCTGCCTTTTATTTCAATAACGGAGAAAGAAAAACAGGAGATGCTTGCTGCCATAGGGGTACATTCAACCGATGAGTTTTTTAGCCATATACCTGAAAAAATAAAGGCAAAAGCATTAAAAGCATTTTCAAAGTCTTATGCATTCTCAGAACCATTGAGTGAAATGGAGATAATTGAAGAGATAAAAACCTTCGCAAGTATGAACGAAAAGGCTTTAAAAAAGATAAGCTTCCAGGGTGCAGGTGCTTATAGACATTTTATTCCATCCGCTTTGAACTACGTGTTAAGCAGGTCTGAGTTTCTAACAAGCTATACGCCGTACCAGCCGGAGATAAGCCAGGGCACACTGCAGGCAACGTTCGAGTTTCAGAGTTATGCTGCAATGTTAACAGGCATGGATATTGCCAACGCATCAATGTATGATGGCGCAACAGCCACCGCAGAGGCTGTGTCGATGGCTATGAAAATAACAGGCAGAAACCGTGTGCTTTTGTCAAAGGCATTGCATCCTAATTATGTTGATGTGATAAAAACCTATACCAACGGTATTGGTGCTAATATTGAGTTTATAGATTTTGATCGGGAAACGGGGTTTACATCGGATAAAAATCTGCACTCGATGATAAATGAACAAACCGCTTGCGCTGTTATAGGGTATCCGAATTTTTTTGGCATTGTTGAGCCTATTGACAGGCTATTCGGTATTGTAAAAGAAAACAAAGCTATTCCTATTGCGGTTATCACAGAGGCAATGTCAACGGGTATGCTTAATCCCCCCGGTAGTTTTGGAGCAGGTATCGTTGTAATGGAGTGCCAGTCATTTGGAGTGCCGTTGATGTTTGGCGGTCCTTATATAGGCGTTATTGCAACAAAAAAAGAGTATGTAAGACAATTACCCGGCAGGCTTGTTGGCGAGACCGTTGATAGAGATGGTAACAGGGCATGGACGTTAACCCTTGCAACGAGGGAACAGCATATAAGACGCGAGAAGGCAACATCCAATATCTGTAGTAATGAAGGACTGCTCGCAATTACAGTAGCAATGTACCTCAGTCTTATTGGTCAAACAGGGCTTATTAACACCGCACGGATAAATCATAAGAATGCAGTATATCTTTTGAATAAGCTCAAGGAGAACAATGGCATAACAATACCATTCAGCGGTCCGATTTTTAATGAATTTGTTGTAAGTATAAAAGGCATGGATAGAATGTATGATCAATTGATAAGGCGTGGTTTTATACCCGGTGTAAGCGTCGGCAGGTTTTATGAAGACATGGATGATTACCTTCTTATCAATACAACAGAGCTTCATTCACAAAGGCAGCTGGATTTATTCGTAGAAGCGGCGTATGAGTCGGTGTACAGTAAATAAGGGAGGATTGAACAATGAAAAAAACCGTAATTTTGAGTGCATCGAGAACGCCGGTTGGGAGCTTTCTCGGTTCACTGTCGACGGTGAGCGCACCAAGACTTGGGGCCATTGCAATAAAAGAGGCTACTGCCAGGATCGGACTTGATCCGGCAAAGATTGATGAGGTGGTCATGGGCAACGTGCTTACAGGTGGAGAAGGCCAGGCACCTGCAAGGCAGGCCATGAGATACGCCGGCATACCCGATCATGTCGGTGCAATGACCATAAACAAGGTGTGCGGTTCAGGATTAAAATCGGTGATGCTCGCTGATCAGATCATCCGTTCAAAAGATGCAAGACTGATGATTGCAGGTGGAATGGAAAGCATGAGCAATGCACCGTATTTTATAGATAAGGCAAGAACGGGCTTAAAAATGGGCAATGGCAATATAGTGGATTCCATGATCTGGGATGGTTTATGGGACCCGTATAACAATTTTCACATGGGGAATGCAGCAGAGCTGTGTGCAAAAAAATATAACTACACAAGAGAGGCTCAGGATAAGTTTGCAATAGAGAGCTATAAGAGATCACAGAATGCTATTGCCAAAGGGCTTTTTAAAAATGAGATTATGAAAGTGGAGATAAGTAATAAAAAGGGCACGGTTATTGTTGAAGACGATGAAGAGCCAAAACGCGTTGATTTTGCAAAAATACCAACCCTAAAACCTGCATTTCTGCCTGATGGAACCATTACTGCCGCTAATGCATCAACTATAAATGATGGAGCCGGTGCTGTAATTGTAGCAGATGAGGATTACGCAAAAGAGCTTGGAATAAAACCGCTTGCAAGGATTGTTGCATCAGCACAGGCTGCAATAGAGCCGCAATGGTTCACAATAGCACCTATATATGCCATAAAGAATGTTGTGAATAAGGCTGGCATGAAGCACGGCGATATTGATCTCTTTGAGATAAACGAGGCATTCAGCGTTGTTACAATGGTTACCGTTGATCAACTAAACCTTGATTATGCAAAGGTCAATGTGCGCGGCGGTGCCGTATCAATCGGGCATCCAATCGGGGCGTCTGGCACCAGACTCCTCGTTACATTACTTCATGCAATGAATGATATGAATAAATCAACAGGTCTTGTTACATTGTGCATTGGCGGAGGTGAGGCGGTAGCGATGATTGTTGAACGTGTTTAAACTAAAAAACGCAATGAACGGCCTCTACTTTGTATAATCTGGGGATATCGGTTGTGCAATATCAATGTGTGTTTTAAGGGTTTCAAGCCGTTTGCCATTAATAGTGATCTGAACTGCATTTAAACCATTAATGTTTTTAGCAAGTGAATTAACAATAGAGTATATCGTCGTAATCTCTGCAGAAGAACCCTCCGGTATCTCACTGATAATGTTACCGGATAAATCAATATGAAGTACTCCCTGTCCCTGCCAGCTTGCGTTGTTCACCTTTACGTCTCCTGGTATTGGTGTTGTGAGCCCTGTCATAGAGCCTCTTTCGAGCTCCGAGATAATCATCCTGCATTTGTACAATATATCGGTGGTTGTTAAAACCATTCTTTGTTCCGGTTTAAGTGTATCGGTGTTTGGATCGTAAAAATAAAGCGTTATCAATTCCTGTGATGGTATGGGCTTAATTTTTACACGCGGAAGCTCCGGTCTTGTATATGACCTGTATACTATATAGACTGCACCTAAGGCAGCAATTAGCAGGATTATTATATACGCTTTGTTTTTATTCGTCTTCAAGTACCACCTCTTTTATGTGATCATTAATGTCTTCTGATAAAAGCAATCTACTTATTTTTTTAAACTGCTCTGGAGCATCCGTTACAAAGAATTCAACACTCCCTTTTCCCGCTTTGGCAAGCATGTTATGTCCCAGCAGGTACTCATAAACCTTCTTTGCAACAGACTTACCCGAGTTTATAAGTTTTACATTATTTACCATTACATTGTTTATAACAGAAGATAATAAAGGATAATGTGTACATCCAAGTATGAGTGTATCAATATGGTATTTTTTTATCGGTTCAAGATAGTATTTTGCAATCTCATGTGCAAACTTGCTTCTATGCATGCCCTCTTCCACAATTGGTACAAACAATGGACATGCCTGCTGGTATACCCTTGCATTATTATCAAGTATTGAAATAGTATTTTTGTACGCGTTACTCTTAATCGTTGCCTTTGTTCCGATAACGCCTATATGTCCTGATTTCGATGCTTCTATTGCTTGTCTGGAACCGGGCTCTATTACACCAATGATCGGGAGTTCTGGAAATTCTTTTCTAAGCGTATCCATTGCATAAGAGGATGATGTATTACACGCAACCACGAGTAACTTAATGCCCCTTTTCAGGAGAAAGCGGGTGTTCTGGATCGAATACCTTATCACAGTATCCTTTGACTTATTCCCATAAGGCACTCTTGCAGTATCTCCAAGATAGTATAATGTTTCACCCGGCAATAACTTTCTTATCTCTTTAAGAACAGTTAAACCTCCTACACCCGAATCAAATATGCCTACACCTTTGTTTTCCATAAGCCTAAATAATGCATTTAAAGATAGAGGAAATGAAAGGACAGACTTCTCTATTGCATTTTTGAGGCAAGCAAATTTTTTGTGTGAACCTTGAGAATTGAATCATCTGGTCTCATGCCTTGCTTCACACTGTTTTGCGGAATCAAAAGCCATTTTTGCATCATTTACCTTTCCTGAATGTGTAAAGATTAAACCCTTTGCTATATAAGCATTACAGTATGACGGGAACATCTCTATGACCTGGTTGTATGTAGCCATTGCTTTAACGTTGTTCTTTGACATATAATAAACCCCTGCAAGCAAAGGTAATGCCTTTTCTAAATTTACCCCGTGTTGTATGGCTTTTTCAATACTCTCAATGCTCAATTTATCTTTATTGGAGATATAATACAGCGCTCCAAGTTTGAGTTCTATACCGTTATTAGCTGGAGATAATACGAGTGCCCTTCTATAGGCTAAGACTGCTTTATTAAACTGCTCGGTCTTTTCTTCTCCTCCCATGTGCAATGAATATGTATAATAAATATCGCCCGCGAACTCAAATGCGGTAGCGTCATCGGGATTGGCTGATACGGCCTTTTCAATATACCGAATGGCATTTTTAAGGTTTGATACCCTGTTGGCTTTATCCTCTATAGAAAAATACGATCTTGCAATCCAAATATATGAGCTCTCCTCATCGGGATGGTATTTAAGTGCGGAAGAATAGTATTGGATGGCATTATTGAAATCCTTCAGATTATAATAATCATTACCTGCTACCTTATACATACGGGAGATAATCTCTTTATCACTTATATCCTTAACATGCAGGAGTGCGCTGTTAATAAGTGATAAAGACCTGTTAAAGTCTCCGATTGTATTTAACGTATCGGCGAAATTAGTTATATAATAATAGTAGAGATAATTATTGCCTTTTATTTGCTTTAAACGAGATAATCCCTGATCTATACTTTCTTCTGCCTGCTTATGCATGCCCAAATCGTTTTCCTGCAATGACAGCAATGAAAAAGTTCCGATAAGCTTATCGTCGAGGTCTGTAGCCTTTTTGAGATTCTCTATGGCTGAGTTGGTTTGTCCCATACCCGCATAAGCAAGCCCAAGTGCTCTATATATGGCAGGGTCATTCTTGTATGATGATAATGCCAGGTTTAAAGTATCAGCTGCGTCTCTATAATCCTTTTTTGCAAGATATACCATTCCCATTCCGATAGATGAAACGGGTTCTGATCTTATTTGTTTAAAAGATGATGTGGCTTCGTCCAATTCATTGTTGAATACATACATTTGAGCTTGATTAAAAATGATCGGATATATATAATTTGCCACCGTGGAAACATTCTCCATTAGGACATCACTCGCTTCTCTCTGTCCGTTTGCGTAAAGAGCTACTGCCATATTATTCATAGCGGCAGGGTCATCGGGATACTTCTCAAGTATAGATTCAAAAACCGGTACGGCATGTTGAGGATCATCTTTTATAAGATATGCTGTACCAAGATTGAGCAGATCCTCATAACCAAGTAAACCCTGCTTTAAGCTTAACTCCGCTATTACTTTACCGTATCGTTTATCTTGCATGTACTGGCAGCTAATGCATGAGGATGATGTTTTTTGCTGATTTGTTTCAGCAGGCTTTATTGCATTTTCCGCTACAGCCAGGTTTGAAATTAAAAAAATTAAAGGTACTGTGATAATAAATATTTTTATTTTATTCATACTACTCCTTAAAAATGTTATTTGCTATAACAAGTCTTTGTATCTCTGATGTCCCTTCATATATCTCTGTAATCTTTGCATCCCTGAAATGCCTTTCTACCGCATAATCATTTGTATAACCATACCCTCCGTGTACCTGAATAGCCTTTGTCGTAACCCACATAGCTGTTTCCGATGCGAAAACCTTTGCCATGGCAGCTTCTTTTGTGAAGCTGGCCTTCTTATCCTTCAAATATGCTGTGCGCAATGTAAGGAGTCTTGCCGCATCAATACGTGTAGCCATATCGGAAATCATCCATTGTATAGCCTGAAAATTATATATAAGCTGACCAAAAGCCTCTCTCTGTTTTGCAAATTCCACGGCCTCATCATACGCTGCTCTTGCTATGCCGATGGCTTGAGATGCTATACCTATTCTGCCTCCATCGAGCGTTGACATCGCAATCTTAAATCCATCACCTATATTGCCGATTAAATTTTTCTTTGGAAGTTTTACATCTTCAAGAACAAGCTGTGTTGTTGAAGAAGCTCTTATCCCAAGTTTGTGTTCAAGCTTGCCAACCGAAAATCCTGGAACTCCTTTGGGGACAATGAACGCACTTATACCTTTATGCGCCTTTGCTTTATCGGTCATAGCAAATATGATAGCAATATCCGCTTCTTTCCCATTTGTTATAAAATTTTTTGTACCGTTAAGTATAAAATAATTGCCGTCCTCTATGGCTGTTGTCTGCTGTCTTGCTGCATCGGAGCCTGCATTCGGTTCAGATAAACCAAAGCAACCGAGTTTTTCACCTTTTGCAAGTGGTTTCAAATACTCATTTTTCTGTTCTTCTGTACAATACTTCATAAGTGGATCACATACCAGTGAATTGTTTACCGACATGATTACAGCAGTGCTCGCGCATGCAGATGCGATTTCTTCTATAGCAAGCGCGTAAGAGATTGTGTCAAGTCCTGAGCCGCCATAATCGGGTGAAACCGTCATACCCATAAAACCAAGCTCTGCCAGTCTCTTTACAGTATCGGAAGGAAACTCGCCCGATCGATCAATATCTTTTGCACCAGGCTTTACGACACCATTTGCAAAATCACGCGCTGTTTCCTGTATCATCTTTTGTTCATCTGTAAGTTCAAACTGCATATTGGTGCTCCTTATCTATCTATAAAAACGGGCTTTCTTTTTTCAACAAATGCTTTCAACCCTTCTGTATGATCTTCTGTTGAAAAAAGTACTGCAAATGCATCACGCTCTATCTCAAGTGCCGTTTTCAGATCCGTTTCTATACCGTAATCAATCGCCCTTTTCGCCATAAGTATAGCAGTTTTTGATTTTGATGCAATCTTATTTGCCAAATTTTTTGCTTCTTTCATAAGCTCAGATTTTTTTACAACTTTATTTACTATGCCTATCTCTTTTGCCTCCTGCGCCGTGATCATATCACCTGTCAGCACAAGTTCCATAGCTTTGTTTTTACCAACAAGCCTTGTAAGTCTCTGTGTCCCGCCAAAACCGGGTATAATGCCAAGGTTTATCTCGGGTTGTCCGAATTTTGCATCTTCTGTCGCAATAATCATATCACACGTCATTGCAAGCTCACACCCACCACCCAGCGCATATCCATTGACGGCAGCTATAAAGGGTATGCCTGCCGCGTCCATCTTTTGCTTTATAATCTCTCCTTTTGTAGAAAAATCAGAAGCGTAAAGTGGAGTAAGTTTATTTAACTCTTTTATGTCTGCACCTGCTACAAAAGCCATATCTCCTGCACCAGTAATTATGCAAACCTTTATCTCTTTTCTTTTAGATAATTCGTCAATACTGCTCGAGAGTTCATAAAGAAGCTGCGAATTTAATGCATTCATAACCTCTGGTCTATTCAGTATAATGATTGCGATATTATTGTCAAACTCTAATTTTACCGTTTTATAATCCATGTATCCTCCTAATATGTATAAAATCCCTTACCGGTTTTTCTACCAAGCGCGCCTGCCTCAACATACTTTTTAAGTAAAGGGCATGGCCTGTATTTCGGATCACCAAGATCTTTGTACAGCACTTCAAGTATCGAAAGCATTGTATCAAGCCCGATAAAATCAGCAAGCTCAAATGGACCCATTGGTACATTGGTTCCCATCTTCATTGCTGTATCAATATCCTCTTTTGTGGCTATGTTTTCCATTAAGGCATAGACGGCTTCGTTTATCCAAGGCGATAGAATCCTATTTACAATAAAGCCTGCAGAGTCCTTTGATACAACTGTTGTTTTTCCAAGCTCTTTTGCAAGCTCGGATGTAGTTCTCAAGGTTTCCTCTGATGTTGTAAGCCCGGTTATTATCTCTACAAGTTTCATAATAGGTACGGGGTTCATAAAATGCATGCCTATTATTTTATCGGGTCTTGATGTTATACCCGCTATACGGGTGATTGAAATGGATGACGTATTTGATGCAAGGATCACATCTCTGTTTACAGATTTATCAAGTCTTTTGAACGTGTCCATTTTTAAGTTAACATCTTCCGGAATGGCCTCTACGACAAACTCCGCATACCCGATATCATCAAAATCGGTTGTCATCTTTATCCGTTTTAAGGTATCTTCTCTTCCCTCATTTTTTAGCTTCCCTTTTTGAACAAACTTATCAAGGCTTGATTGAATACTTTTTATTCCCTTATTTAAAAAATCTTCTTTTATATCATAAACAATGACTTCTTTGCCTGCAACAGCCGCGGACTGGGCAATACCGCTACCCATCTGACCTGCTCCAATTACTGCAATTTTGTTTACCATACAGACCTCCCTTCTTTTAGCTTTTATACATCTTGATACAATATGGCAAGAAATAGATTTAATATTATACCCGTTTTCGCGGCATACCTAATCTATGCCACTTGAGTATAAAAATGAAGGCCCTTCCGGCTCTATGATATGCTTCCACTTTAGATAAGATAAGTGTATGCTTATAATATAGTGAGAGAGGGATAAATCCTGACTCGGATATGCTTTAAAAATAAAATGAAAGGGAGGCTTAAATGAAGGCTATGATTATTACCGCTTTTGGCGGTACTGAGGTTTTTAAGGAACAGGATGTTCCAAAACCAGTGCCTGGTGAAAATGATGTGCTGGTAAAGGTTTACGCCACCTCTGTTAACCCTGTTGATTATAAAATAAGAAAGGCCGGAGCATGGGCGGGGGTTAAACCGCCTGCCGTTATCGGTTATGATGTTTCAGGCGTTGTAGAGTTGGTCGGCAGTGGAGTAAATGGTTTGAAGCCCGGAGATGAGGTTTACTACACCCCAGAGATCGTTAAAGGACAGGGCAGTTATGCAGAGTATCATGTTGCAAACGAAGCAATTGTTGCCATTAAGCCGTCAAACCTCAGTCACATTGAAGCTGCAAGCATCCCTCTTGCAGGAAGCACTGCGTTTGACGCTCTTGTTACAATGGCCAACATAAAGGCCGGTGACTCGGTATTGATTCATGCGGGTGCTGGAGGTGTGGGATCCCTTGCAATACAGATTGCGAAGTCACTTGGTGCATATGTCTTTACTACATGCGGTTCCTATAATAAAGAACTTGTCAAACAATTAGGTGCTGATCGCATAATAGATTACAGAGCAGAAAACTTTGTTGATGTTATACTTAAAGAAACGGCCGATAATGGCGTTGATGTGGTTTTTGATACTGTAGGCGGTGAAACCTTATCAGAAAGTGTAAAAGCTACAAGATCTTCCGGAAGGATTGTAAGTATAGTATCGTCCGATGTAAACATTGATACCGCAAAGAAAAAGAACATTACAGTTGATTATATGTTTATGCAGAGGGGACGTTCGAAGCTTGATGCCCTTCGCGCATTGATAGAGCGAGGCAAGATAAGGCCTGTCATTGATTCGGTCATGCCGCTGAAAGATGTTGCCATTGCACACCAGAGGCTGGAAAAGGGCGGCGTAAGGGGTAAGATTGTATTAAAGGTTGTTGAAAGCTGATATAAACGTAATTATGGGCGATACGGGAGCTGTGGTTTGGGGAAGTATGCTTTTATCGGAAATGTTGCCTTCTCTCCGGCAATTGGCCCTGACGGCACAATCTATTTTGATCTAACGACGGCAATCTCTATGCGATTAATTAATATTTTTACGCCTATTTATATAGGCGGGATTTTTTATTATATAAAGTCAGGGACAGATACCAGTTTCGTTATATTTTGACAATAACGAATTTATATAATATCAGTAATGCATGCCTAGAATAGCAAGAGTTGTTGTTAAAAATTATCCATACCATGTAACTCAGCGAGGAAACCATCGACGCATGTTTTTGAAGAGAAAGAAGAATTCATTGACAGGGCGGACGTGTGGGGATGGTAATTTTATACACAGCATAGAAGAGGCACTCGGCAGAGAGAAATTAAAGGCAGGGAAATGCGGAAGGCCAAAGAAAATGGGTATCCCTCATTTATAATTTAAGAGTTTTAAACCAAATGACAAATGCACATGCCGGTGTTATTAAGCGTAATCAAGGGAGAAGTTGAAGCTATGTATAAACAAAAACACTTTATAAGCCTGCTCGAAGCTATTACCCAAAAATCGGACATGTCGGATGATATAAAACAAAAATCGGTTGTACAGCTTGAAGCCTATCTCAAAAACGCCCCCTTTCTTGCAAAGTTTATTTTCACATTGCTGTTATACGCAGTTGAATACCTTCCCATGTTCACCAGACTTACGAGGCTTTCAAAAATGGATATCGATAGAAGGGCAGAGTACATAAGCGGATTTAATGGGAGAATAGGCGGCATTGTTTTGATGGTACTCAAGCTATTCGTGACACTTTCATACTACTCTGTAGATGATATTGAACGCAAGCTCGGGTTTACAAGGCATTGCGGGGATATCAAAGGAAGGGTCAAAAAACCCGTGTTTGTTGACGGGTCTAAAGCGGATAAAGATGTAAGCATAAACGCCGATGTATGCATTATAGGCTCAGGAGCTGGCGGAGCTTCCGCTGCTTATGCAGCTGCAAGAGCCGGCATGAAAACCGTTATTCTTGAGGAGGGGCGGTACCTGACGGGTGAGGATTTCACTCAAAAGCCTGTAGATGCATTTGGAACCGTATACAGGGATCATGGGTTCATAACATCCTTCGGCACACCGCCGATAATCATCCCGCTTGGTAAGTCGGTAGGAGGTACGACGACCATAAACTCGGGGACCTGCTACAGGATGCCTTCATCTGTTATAAAAAATTGGCATGACCAGTACGGCATAGACTGGCTGACGGACGATGAATACAATAGGCTGGCTTCATCTGTAGAAAAAGAAATACATGTCGAGCCTGTACCTGATCGCATATCCGGCAAGAACAGCGGGCTTTTCAAGAAAGGCACGGAGGCACTTGGGCTTGCAGGCGCACCCATACCGAGAAATGCCTATGAATGCGATGGCTGCGCATTCTGTGCATTTGGATGCCCAAGAGATGCGAAATACGGAACAATGCTGAATTTCATCCCTGATGCGATAAAGCACGGGGCGGCATTGTATTCGAATACAAAAGCTGTAAAACTTATAATAAATAACAACAGGATTGAAGGCGTAAAAGGAGCTTTTCTCGACAGGTATGGGAAATCAACATCCAAACAGATTACGGTAAATGCAAAGCACGCTATTGTGTCTGCAGGTGCAATATATACGCCTATTTTCCTGAGGAAAAACGGCTTAAAACATCCCCTCATAGGCAAAAACCTTCATATCCATCCGGCAGCGCGTGTGTCAGCGGTGTTTAATGAGCGGGTTGATGGATGGGTCGGTGTGCCTCAGGGCTATAATATACATCACTATGTTGATGAAGGCATCTTCATACAGGGACAATTTGTACCTCCATCCATATTGTCCCAGTCTATTCCTTATATTGGCAAGCGTCATTCTGAACTGATGGACAAATATGCCTATATGGGCTCATTCGGTGCACTCATATCCGATACAGGCTCGGGCAGTGTTTCACCGGGCCTGAGCAGTCCAATGATTTTTTATACTCTTTCAAAAGAGGATCACGTAAAAATGGTAAAATCCATTGCAATAACGGCAAAGGTCTGGTTTGCGGCAGGTGCAGCAGAAGTCCATACACAGATCGCAACCATGCCTGTAATACATAACGAAAAAGAGGCCGACGATCTACTTAACAAATTACCGCCTGCATGGGCGCTTGAACTCATGGCTTTTCATCCGATGGGTACTGTGATGATGGGTGGTAATGATAATACTGCAGTAGTAAAACCTGATGGGGAAACTTATGAGGTAAAAGGTCTTTATGCTGCAGACGCTTCTTTGTTCCCGACGTCAACAAAACTAAACCCGCAGATTACAATCATGAGTTTCGGTCTGAAGATAGGGGATGGGATTGGCAGGTAGGATAAATTCAGTTTTAGGGGGTTTGCAATTCTAAATGTTTGTGCTAATCTTTCTATAATGAATGATCGCAAATCAAATTTTCTAACGGGGTTTACATATACACATGCGTGAAGGGATAAAGCCAAACAATGTACTCTGCATCTACCCTTATGTAAAAGAGGTGCCTGTTTACGAGTTCTTTCCGCCCATAGGTCTTGAGTATGTCGCAACAGCTGTCAGCGATATGGTCGGGAGTATAAAAATTGTTGATTTCAGGTACGTGAAGGACCCTATGAGTAATTTTACCCCTTCTATAGATACCGCTCTGGTGAGTGTGAACTGGAATTACACCTACGATGAAGTATGTGCCGTGATACGGCAGATTCCTCCGCAGGTCAGGGTCATCGTGGGAGGCCGGCAGGCCACGGATTTTGTCGAGGACCTTTTTAACAGGTGTCCGAACATATCCGTAATCGTAAGGGGGGAGGGTGAACTGACTCTGAGGGACCTGTTCAGCGGCAGGCCTATGGAAGAGGTGAAGGGCATATCGTATATGGACAACGGCAAAGTCATTCATAATGAATCCAGACCGTTGTTTTCTCTTCAAGAAGTTAAGAGACCGGACCGGAGCTTAAGGACAACCAACTACCGTGCCACCATCAAGGGGATTGACCTGGGATTTGGATTCGATGCCATTATGAGTTCGCGGGGATGCCCTTACAGCTGTAAATTTTGCAGCTTCAAGCTTAACCCACTGGGACAGCTGCGGAAATGGGAGGCGAGAAGTCCGGAATCTACGGTCGAAGAAATAGAGGAGATAGATGCCGATTTTGTTGCATTTGTAGACGACAATTTTACCGCTGACATGAAGAGAGTCGAGAAGATCTGCGACCTCATCATTGCAAAGGGAATAAAGAAGATGTTCCTGTGCAACGTACGGATCGATATCGCACGAAAACCTGCTTTGGTTGAGAAGATGAAGAAGGCGGGGTTTAAAATCCTTATGGTTGGACTGGAGTCTGCCCAGGACAAGTCACTGGACGCACTGCAGAAAGGCTTTAAAACAGCCAGGGTGAAAGAGGTATTCCATGTCCTGGCAGGTTCGGGTATGCTCATAAACGGGTATTTTATTATCGGGATTATCGGTGAGGCTGAAGAGGAGATGCTGGAGATCTCAACGTATGCCCGTGATATAGGTATTGACTTCATTTCTTTAAGCAGGCTAAGGTGGGAGAAATTTTCCGCATTGGAGGATATTGTTAAAGTGAACAAGGGGTATTACATAGGTCAGGACAATGGCATATACTCGGACAAGTACGGACGGAAAGAACTGACGGCGATCCTGAAAAAGATCGATAGAAATTTTTACACCCCGTCTCAGATCAAGCAGATTGTAATAAAGGCATTCAGACTCCGCATTCTGACACCGCGCCGTCTGCTCAGACTGATGTACTATGTACCATACATTCTTATGAGGACCCATGCAAGCACCAAAAGAATGAAGAAGGTTATGAAGCAGAACTCCTGAGGCTGTCACAAAAGTACTTATACAATGTTATTTTTCATTCTGGAAAAGCGGCTTTTATTTATTCTCAACGACTGCCTTTACCTTTGCCTGCAGGTTTATAAAATACGCTCTTTCCGGCTGGCTTATGCCGCTTGAGATATAATCCTCTTTATGAATCCGCTCAACAACCGCATCAACGTTTTCGTATTCATTGTAGTATCTTTTTATACGCTCTATAAAATTATTTGTTTCATTTAAAGAATCATCAAAAAAATGCCTAGCCTGTTTCCCCGCAATAATGCCTCCATGTGCAACAGCAATATAATCAACAGGGTACTGCCTGATTTTGTTCAGGCTTTGGATATAAAGTTTATAACTTGTTAAAAATTCCGGCAGGATTTTTCCGCCAGGTTCAAGCACGCCTGCCTCTTCTCCCGTAAACATGATCTTAGGGCCCCTTAAGTAATAGCACATCGAATCCCTAGTATGTCCCGGGGTATAGATTGCTTCAAGTGTATCGTTACCCGTGTCAAAAACCTCACCGCCGTTTAATTTTATATCAAGGCTAAAAGGTTTAAATGACATATCCTCAAAGCTTACCCCCATCATTTTTTCCATATCTTTATTCAATGATGTGATGAGTTTTACAGCATTTTCACTTTTTAAAACTTGTTCTATAAGAAAATATCCTCCCGTCTTAAGATTCGGTATATGTTTTTTAAGATATGGTGCGGAGCCTATGTGATCATAATGGCTGTGAGTGAATAGGTTGTAGGTTTTAACATTTGAGCTGCCTAGATATGATTTTATATATTCAAGGTATATTGAACCAAGTGCACTCACGCCCGAATCTATAATTATGTTAAGTTTTGTACCTTTTACCAGGTAAATAGGCATAAAAGGATTTGCGATCATGTAAACGTTATCGATGATCCTGCCCGGCTCTGTTATCTGCATTTTGTTATACCACAATATTAAGGAGTTTGTTTTTTACGAGTATGAGCCTTTTCACGTGCCTTCCCTGTATGTAAGAGTTTATCTTATCGTCTTTTTTCGCGTTTTCGAATACAATATTTTCATCACTGTTTTCAGGCACTAAAACCTGTCCTCTCAGTCTGCCGTTAATCTGGACTACTACGGTTACGGTACTTTCCTTGATAAGCTCAGGATCAAGAAGGGGCCATACCATATTAACTATCGGCGCATTACCAAGCTCTTTATTGATCTCCTCCGTTATATGCGGAGCAAACGGATTTAAGAGGACAAGCATGGTTTCGATCGCCTCCTTAAAAGCTGGGAGCTGTTCATCATCAATACCCGCTTCCTCTATGTCATAGAGGTCGTTTAAGAACTCCATGAGTGTACTAATGCACGTATTAAAATGGTATCTGTCCTTTATATCGTTTGTAACCTTCTTAATCGTTTTATGAGTGAGTTTCCTTAATGAAAGAGACTTTTCGTCACTGCCTATCTTGTGATCCTTTACCGTTTTAAGCCTGCCGCTATGTTTATAAGCAAGCCTCCATATCCTATCAAGAAACCTTTTTACACCCTCAACGCCTTTGTCAGACCATTCCAGGTCCTTTTCAGGAGGAGATGCAAACAATATGAACAATCGTGCCGTATCAGCTCCGTATTTATTGATAATATCTTCGGGGTCAACAATATTACCGAGAGATTTACTCATCTTTGCTCCGTCCTTTATGACCATACCTTGTGTTAATAGATTATCAAAAGGCTCATCAAACTTTACATACCCGAGATCCTTTAATGCCTTTGTTAAGAACCGTGAATACAGTAGATGCAGTATAGCGTGCTCAATCCCGCCGATATACTGATCGACTGTCATCCAGTACTCAAGTGCGGATGGGACAAAAGGCACGTCTTTATTATCAGGGGATGTGTACCTCAAAAAATACCATGAAGATTCTACAAATGTATCCATCGTATCGGTCTCTCTTCTTGCATTGCCCTTGCAGACAGGGCAGGTTGCACTAACAAATTTTTTGTGCTTTGCAAGAGGTGATTCACCTTCTCCGGTTATGACCACATCCATCGGCAATTCTACGGGCAGTTCGTCTTCCTGAACAGGTTGAATGCCGCATTTATCACAGTAAACAACGGGTATCGGTGCACCCCAGTATCTTTGCCTGGATATGCCCCAGTCTCTTAGTTTGTAGTTTGTTATGCTTTTACCAAAACCCTGTCTCTCAGCTTTTTGTATAACCAGACTTTTCCCTCTCTCATTATCGATACCGTTAAACTCGCTGGAGTTTGCCATTTTACCATCGCCTTCATAAGCTTTTGTCATTGTCACGGGATCGAGCTTTTCTCCATCAGGCTGTATAACAACCTTGATGTCTAAGTTATATTTTTTTGCAAACTCAAAATCTCTTTGATCATGCGCAGGCACCGACATGATTGCGCCTGTTCCGTACTCCATCAAAACAAAGTTAGCCACATAGATAGGAATAGGTTCACCTGTAAATGGGCTTATAGCGTACCTGCCTGTAAACATACCCTCTTTTTCTGCAATCTCTATAGCGCGCGACTTTGTACCGCCCCTTTTTATTCGATCCACAAAAGACACTACCTCTTCCAGCTTTTCTCCTGTTACTATCTTAGAGACGAGCGGGTGCTCCGGGGCTATGCACATAAATGTAATACCATAAACAGTGTCAGCCCTTGTTGTGAAGATGTTTAATGTCCTGTCGAGACCCTGTATTTTAAAATAAAGTTCCACGCCTTCACTTTTGCCAATCCAGTTTCTTTGCATAGCCAGGACTCTTTCCGGCCAGCCCTTTAGCGCATCACATCCTTTTAAAAGCACTTCCGCATAGTTTGTGATCCTGAAAAACCACTGCTCTTTTTCCTCAACAACAACATCGCTTAAGCATCTCCAGCATTTTCCATCAATTACCTGTTCATTTGCTAAAACGGTTTTACATTGAGGACACCAATTCACAGCAGATTTCTGTCTGTAAGCAAGGTCTTTTTTGTACATCTCTATAAAAAATTTCTGCTCCCACCTATAATATTCCGGCAAAGAGGTGTTGACTTCCCTTGACCAGTCATAAGAGAACCCGAGTCTTTTAAGCTGTGCACGCATATAGGATATATTTTTATCAACCCATTCCTTTGGATGTGTCTTATGTGATATTGCCGCATTCTCGGCAGGCATACCGAATGCATCCCACCCCATAGGATGAAGCACATTATAGCCGGTCATCCTTAGATACCTCGCGATCACGTCACCTATGGTATAATTTCTTACATGTCCCATGTGTATCCTGCCTGACGGGTAGGGGAACATTTCAAGCAGATAAAATTTTGTCTTTGACTTATCTTCTTTTATCCTGAAAATATTACGGTCATTCCAAATTTTTTGCCAGTGTAATTCTATACGTTCCGGATTGTATTTTTCTTCCATCTATTCCATCCTTATATAATGTGGTTTAACCCGTTAGAAGCTATACTATATATAGTTCGCGTAGCAGGTTATGAATTTATTATAAAGTTATCTACTAAATATTCAATCGTTTCTAACGGGGTTTATTCCTATTAGCACAAATTATCATATTTTTAAAATGGTTATTTACCAAAATAATCTAACAAGGGGCGGCGGGTAAACCTGCGAGATATGAACCTACCAAAAGAAGAGCCGCATTAAAAGATTAAAAGGGCTGAGGTATCCCCGGTATAGACTTAGAATAGAAGAAATCAGGGTAATCTATTCTGGAAAACGATCCAATGTTTCTGCATAGAATAGAAAAAGCCAGAAATAACATTAATGCTGGTAAGGGAATCAAGTTGGGAAAAATATAGAATAATATTGTCTATTAACCTCCTCAATAATTCATACCCAGTTAGAAACATCAGTCGTTTTATTTAGACAAAGCAGTCTTGTTCTTTCTAATTGGGTTTGATATATGGAATGCATGTAGATTAGAATGGGCGGGAAAACCTCTCCCAGTTTTATTGAAAGAAACCAGCAATCCTTTGTCCAATGTTAACAGTGTGACCTTATTCTTTATTCTGTTTTAAACGACGACTGCCATTAGTTTTTATTCCGGAAAAACCGCCAGAACACCCAGAGTTCCACAGCCAGCTTGCTCCTGTCTATTCTATAGGGCAATGTAAAGCTGTTCGTTTGTTCACCTATGGAACTTATCGCCTGTTTACTTGTAAAACTATGGTATACTACAGCACAGCTTATTGATAAGTGTCCGTCGTGCAGGTATCTTTCATAACCCATACCTATATTATATATAAAACCAGTTAGATCTACAAATCTTCCAGGAATAGGTGTTGTAATCCTATCTTCATAACCGCCCAATCCGGTTCCAAAAATTATGTAAATATCTTCCCATGCACTGAGCGGCAGTATTGGTTTGATATCAAAATCAACCGGTTCAATAAGCTGCCATGAACCTCTAATACCGTTACTGTCAAAAGCACCATCTTCGCCATGATATCCTATCTCTGCGGAAAGATACTTCATAAACTGGTATCCTACCCGTAAGCTTATACCGGCACCAGCTGCATAACCGGATTGATCATGGCCGGTTGGCATGTATGCCCCCAGTGCAGTCCCAATATAGAAATTCCTGTGATCTGCTGATATCGGCCCCTGTGTTAAATACCCTGCAACCGCGGCTGTGCTGCAACCGCACAACAAAGCAAAGAAAATAATTATGAATGCTGCTTTCTTATACATTATAAGGAGGTGCCTCCTTCATTATACATTTAGTTAAACTATTCCCACCTGTCAGGGACAGGCATTTCCCCACCCCAAACTAACATACGCAATCGAGCGATCGCCCTGTAAAGTAACAACCAGATAAGCAGTGCCGTTGTTATTTGTAAAATTAGTTCCGGGTACGGTATTTATGGGATATCCTGCCGGTATCACACTCATATCATAAGGTTTTTTGCCAACATACATTTCCCATGCAACTACCCGTCCTGTCCCCTTTATCAGGGCATCTTCTGAAACAATTGATAAATTCCCTGTATTATATTCACTTACATACGCATACGCACAGTTCGGAGAGAGAACTATCCGCTGGGGGTTGTTAAAGCTCGCATCTGTAACGGTCCTTGCAACAGAAAGAGAATCAACGTTTATGACCGATATGCTGTTTGAGCCCGAATTTACAACGAATAGCCATTTACCATCAGGGGTTTGTGACATGCCGTTTGGTGATATTCCTACACCCATGGTCGCTATAATCGTATTGGTTGTTGTAGAGATGACAGACACAGCATTTCCGGATGATTCACTTACAAAGATATACCTGCCGAACACATCGGCTGCAAGATGGGCGGGACAGCTAAAGCTCGGATCTGTAATCGTCCGTAGGACGGTGTTTGTTGTTGTAGATATCACGGATACAGCGTTTACATCCGTGGCAACATAAAGAGAGCTGCCGTCCGGTGTAACAACAGCATCCCCCATGTTATGAAACGCCGGATCGCTTATGTCCGCTATTACCTGTGAGCCGTTGAGTGCCTGTGAAACGGATATGACCGATATACTTAATCCGTCATTATTTATGACATATAATCTATGACCGGCCTGCCAGAGTGCAATCCCGACGGGATACCCGCCTACCGGGATCGTAACGTTATTGTTGTAGTATCTGTCTATCAATACGCTGTTGTAATCAGCCAGGGTTATGTATGCATCCGAGTTGGCTGGAATATTCTGTGTTGCAACCTCAAAAGGAATACGACCCAAGCCTATTGTTATAACATTTGGAAAAGAGCCATAGTCTCCGTACGGACAGCCTGCAAAAAAGATCAAAGAAAGAATAAAATATTTTGTTAACCTTGTTATTCTTGAGTTAATCTTTTTCTGAATTAAAGAAAAAACGACAACCTCCCAACACAGTGCGATTATATTACAAAAGGACAGAATGTCAAGAAGATGAGGGGTAACCCTTGACATTGGACAGATTTAAATCATAACCGCACCCAACCAAAGCATATCCTGGGTATGCTGCCACTGATAGATTTATTTATCCATAGACTTTGTATTTAGCTTTTTATATATTTCATCCGGCAGGGTTATGTTCAGTCTTATTATACACATTATCTCCTGCATTTATGATTCACATTTTAATATGTATTGTCTTATACAATAGGTGTCTTCTTATCTCTACCCGATAGACCGGAGAGGGTAGACTCGTGGTGATTTGCTGAAGTCCCTTTCCCTCTCTTCAGTTAGGCATTACATTATGCCTATCTCTTGCATTTGTGATCATGACATTGTATAAGACACACCATTATGGAAGATAAAAAACTGGCATTGGTTACCGGCGGGAGCAGGGGGATCGGCCGCTCGACGTGCATTGAACTGGCACGCGCAGGTTATAACGTCATAATAAATTATAAAGTCAATGAAACAGCGGCGCAGGAAACACTGCGTCTGGTGCAAGAGGCAGGCGGGGAGGGTGAAATCTCTCAATTCGATGTTGCAAATGCTTCAGCTACTCAGTCAGCCATAGCCGAACTCCTTAAAAAATATAAGGCCATTCATGTCCTCGTAAATAACGCCGGCATTGCCGCAGACTCACTTTTTGCGATGATGCCTCAGAGGGACTGGCAGTCCGTTATACAGACCTCACTGGACGGTTTTTTCAATGTAACAAAGCCTGTTCTCACGAGTATGTTACGCGTGAAAAAGGGTTGTTCCGTCGTGACCATATCCTCCGTGTCGGGTATCACCGGTAACCGCGGCCAAACAAACTATTCCGCAGCCAAAGCAGGGTTGATCGGGGCAAGCAAAGCCCTTTCTCAGGAAGTATCGCGTCTCGGCATAAGAATAAATGTGGTCGCTCCAGGACTGATCGAGACCGAAATGATCAAGAATGCTCCACGGGACATTATTCTGAAGCTTATTCCCATGGGACGGGTAGGCATGCCCGAGGAAGTGGCAAAGGTTGTGCGTTTCCTTTGCTCGGATGACGCTTCATACATAACGGGACAGGTAATCTCGGTAAACGGGGGCATGGTATAACCGTGCGGTTCTCTCCTACTGTAAAGCGCGGTGTTCTTGCTGTCGCTGTACTATCTATGATACCGCTTCTGGCGGGATGGGCGGAGAACTGGGAAAGTATCCGTCAGGCTATGGCACATGTCCACACTGTATCCTCCGATTTTGTACAGAAGAAAAATCTTAAGATTCTCTCTAAACCCCTCATAAGTGAAGGAAGGTTTTATTACCGTGCACCAGGGGATCTCAGGTGGGAATACACATACCCTATAAAAAATATTCTTCTTGTACACGGGGGCAAAGTGGCCATGTATGTCTGGAATAAAGGTGGTTTTACAAAGGATGAGGGACCCCAGCTTGAGGCAACGCGTATTGTGATGGAACAGATCGCTTCGTGGCTCAATGGGAATTTTCACGACAACAGGGCATTTATCCCAGAGCTGAAGCATGGAAATCCAACACGGATCGTTCTTATTCCGGCTAAGAATTATTTAGCGAAATTCATAAAACGTATAACCCTGACCTTGTCGGGTACCCCGGGTGTTATTTCTTCAATCAGGATACTCGAACCTCACGGGTCATCCACTGTAATCGGGTTCACTCACATATCTTTGAATGCGCATATATCAGACACAACGTTTGAAAGAATAAAATGAAGTATTTATTGTTGTTGTTCATTGCCCTGACAATAACATCGTGCCGCATGTTAACACCTTCGCCGCATGCAATAGTCAGCGACCCTTATCTTAGAGAAAAATGCTTTTCAGCCGGTTCTCCCGGTATATTCCGTGTGGTACACGTCATTCATGCCACTATCCGTGGTAAGAGCAGTTCATTCATCGGCATCACCATAGCGGATGTTTCCACGGATCGTATACGTGCCACATTGCTCAGCGTGGAAGGATTGGTCCTTTTGGATGCTGTAGATAAAAAAGGGAGTATCACTATTTATCAAGCGATGCACCCGTTTAACTCAAAGATATTCGCCCGGGGGTTATTTGATGATATAAAATTCATTTTTTTCCCTCCGCAAGGAAACCTCATAGACGCAAAGGTTAGAGCTGACGGTTCTGTAACGTGCACGTGGATGGATCAAAACCGTGTATTTGAAAAGCATGCAGGTCCTTCCGGTGAGACTATTGTAAGCGAATATGACTCAGACCACAGGGTAATACGCAGGGTAGAACTCTCCCCACCGCTTGTCAAAGGGTTTTACACGCATATCCGTATGGATTCCTATGATTCAGGAGGATATTCTTTATCGTTAGGGCTGCTTGAAGGAGGACCGCTTGATCGACTGGATGGATTGTTTTCACCATGATAGGAAGTAGCAAATCTTTCTATAAAAACCCGTACTACATATTTTGTTAGCGCACGCGCATATTTGATATTATCCTTTCCCATAAGCAGCATGGAAATACCCCATACCATGAAGGAGAAGCCGTATATCAACGGTGCCCCGATGACGAAGATCAACGGTCTTTTCAAATATGTTGCTGCTATCCCGGTGGCCAAAACTCCAGGCCATCCAATCACGTAACTTAAACCGAGCAGGGTTAAACCGAGGATAAACTGGAAAGACGGCGGCTGTTTGAAAAGACTCAAATCCGCTTTAGATGCAACCGCTTCACGGCAGTATGCTGTATGGCTAACCCGGATAGCTATTGTATGAAGAATTGCCATATCATCGCCTATGCATGTATTACACCTTACGGAAAATGAGGGAGGTATTGATCCCTCCGAATGCAAAATTATTGTTCATGCCTGTGTCAAATTTAAGATCTCTGGCATCGCCCATCACATGGTTCAGGGGCGGCAGTTGCGGGTCAGGATGTTCGAGGTTTTTCGATGCCGCTATAAAATGCTCGTTCATCATAAGAATAGTTTCGATGGATTCAAGAGCGCCGCATGCCCCGAGCGTGTGTCCGGTGAATCCTTTGAGTGCACTTACAGGTACGGATGTTCCAAACACCTTGTTCGTTGCGGTTGCTTCAGCCAGATCACCGGCATCAGTGGCGGTTGCGTGTGCATTGATATGACCGATGTCCAGTGCAGCTAAACCGGCATCCTTAAGTGCGATCTTAATCGCACCTGCCATACCTTCTGCACTGGGATTAGTCAGATGAGAGCCGTCGCAATTTGTACCATAACCGACAATCTCGCTGTACATACGTGCTCCTCTGGCACGGGCATGTTCATATTCCTCAAGCACAAGGCATCCGGCACCCTCTCCGACAACCAGTCCATCACGATCAATGTCAAAAGGGCGGGGAGTGGAATTTGGCCGATCGTTATACTTTGTTGACGTTGCCCTCATGATGTCAAATACACCGGCATCCATAAAATGCATCTCCTCCGCACCACCCGCAAGCATGATAAGAGAGCGGCCTTCCTTTATCGCCTCATATCCAAATCCAACTCCCTGGGATCCTGACACGCACGCTGTGCACGATGCAATAACCGGTCCTTTAGTGTGAAACATCATGGCAAGATTGGCTGCACAAGTATGACTCATGAACTGAAGGTAAGTAGATGATTGCATCCCTTTGAGGCTTTTCTTGGCAAATACGTCGGCAATAAAGTCTTCCATGGCATGGGTACTACCCGCGGTTGACCCGAATGATACCCCGCATGATGGGGATCCGATTTCTTCCTCACGTATACCGGAGTCGGAGATCGCCTCCATTGCTGCAACGGCTGCCAGTATGGAAACCCTGCCCATGCTTCGTCTGTAGTTACGAGGTATAATTTTTTCATCCACATCGCCGCACACACCGGCGACCCTGGTACGCAGATGATCGATATTGTTCCATGCAGGCATTGTACGTATTCCTCCGCGCCCTTTCTGAAGCGATTCCTTCATTTCTTTCAGAGTGTTTCCTATAGGTGATCTGAACCCGATGCCGGTAACAACAACCCTTCGTCTTTCAGACATTTTTATTTTTCCCTCGCATTATTATTTCTTAAAGCTTTAAGTAAAAAATGTTTTTATGTCAATGCTTATATTAAAGTGTAGGTATAGAGATTGGCTATTTAGAATCTTATAGCAGCTATGAAGCTGAGCCCGTTTCCTGAAGGCAGTACAGAAAACTTTAGGTCAATTGGTGAATGGTCCCCGTCCGTATAATTTCTTTCGTCGAATATTGCCTTGGCAGGTTCTGTCCATATCTGCAGTTCACTTACAGATGTCCCAACGGCAAAGGCTATGAGTGCTTGCTGCCAGGATGTACCGCCTGCTTCCTTTATTCTATTCTCGTATCCCTTCCATATTACAACCGCACCTGCCGCATTAACAAGAATCCCAAGTAAATGCTGAACCCATGATTTCCCGGCCAGTTCAGCTTCGGATGATTTCTTAAGAAGCAGTTCTGCTGCCGCAAGCTTTTTGGCCCTCTCCCAGGGCGTGTTTTCCGGCATGCTCCTAAGTTCCTCTGCAGCGCTGTTCGCACTAAATGGCAGTATAAGCATACCGGAAAGGCCTATGAGAGACTCTGCCGCAGATACCCCGCCCGTTATCTGAAGTATCTTGTTGTTAGCGGCAAATGCTACGGTTAAAGGAACTATGGCTGCGCCGGAGTAGAACACAACCCAGCCGTTCCACCAGAGCCTTGCAGTGCCGGTCCCGGAATCCAGTGCCTGCTGTATATATTTAATTCTTTCTGAAATTCCATTATCATGGATCGAATCGGCATGTGCATTCACTGTTACTATTATCAGGATTAAATTAACAGTCAGGTATTTCATTAACAACTTCATAAATTTCATAATAGCATGTTCAGTGTGCGTACAGAAGAGAAATTTTTGTTAAATGAAAGATGCGTTTGATAAAAGTTAACCGCAGTATTGAACTAAAGAGCGTAAACCCAACTGCTGAGATTATTTGTAACCCAACATTGCCTGATTCATCTAATGAAGTTTATGCTGTGCTGCCTTTTTGTGCAAATAACAATATCCGTTCAATTGCATACAATTGACAATGTATTCTTATTGTATGTAATATATGTCCAAGAAAAATGGCATTAGAAAAGATCTCAAGGTATGAAATAGAAAAAGAAATCGGCCGTGGGGCAATGGGTGTTGTTTATCTCGCCTATGATCCTGTCATAAAAAGGAAAATAGCATTAAAAACGATCGATCTTCCTAATTCACTTAATGAAGAAAAAAAAAGGGCAATAACGAAAAGTATGCTTACAGAGGTGCGGTCAGCGGGTAGGCTAAATCACCCGAACATTGTAACCATATACGACTATGGTGAGGATGTTATACCTTTTGTTGTAATGGAGTACGTGGAAGGTGAATCTCTTGAAATTATAAGAAAAAAGAAATTGCGGTTTAATATTAACGAAATCCATCCAATAATAGACGGGGTAGCCAGAGCCATTGATTATGCGCATTCAAAAGATATTATTCACAGGGACATAAAACCCGATAATATTATTCTTACAAAGGATATGTGTCCAAAGGTTACCGATTTTGGTATAGCGATGATGCTTGATACATCACCAACGGATGATTCAGCTATAATAGGTTCACCCTCGTATATGTCGCCGGAACAGATCCTCGGCGGAACTGTTGATGGGACGACAGATGTTTTTGCACTCGGAATTGTAATATACTATCTCATCACCGGGGAAAAGCCTTTTTCAGGGAATACCGTACATGCTGTTACCTATAAGATTTTGAATGAAGAGCCAAAACCTCCGAGCTTTTATAATCCATCTTTAACAATGCACGTGGATGGGGTTTTATTAAAAATACTTTCCAAAAACCCAAAAGAACGTTATCAGAAAGCACAGGATGCAGTAGATGCATTGGTTAGAGCTGTAACAAAAAAAGAGGATATCACATCGGCATCGCCAAACGAGATCGGCTTACATAAAAGAGACTTCTCATCAGAGATTTCCATGGTTGATGCGATTATTAAAGATGCAACAACAAGCATGCGAAAACACCTGAGACATAAATAAAAAGAGGTGAAGATATATGGAAATAAACTGTCCTTATTGCGGTAATACTTTTACTATTAATAACATGGCAGAGAAAGACATAACATGTCCTTCATGCAATAAAACCATTTATGCCGACTCTTTGTCTTCAAACACAATGGTTGGAATAAATACAGGTGGTGAGGAAATGCCGGAAGGCATAAGAGTATCTATAACGATCCTCGAAGGAAATGATACAGGTAAAACGATTCAAATCGATAAGCCGCTATTTACAATCGGCAGAGAAAATGCGGATCTCGTCCTTAATGATTCAATGGTTTCAAGAAGGCATGCATTTATACAGTTTTACAAAAGAAGGATCGTTATAAAAGATGCAGGCAGTACAAACGGTATATTCGTCGGTTCTGAAAGGGTAACAGAAACAGAGATAAAGCACCTTGATGAGATCACGATAGGGAACAATAGGCTGCTTATTACAATCTTTCAGGATAATGAAGCAAAACAGGCAGATTCGGCAGGCAGTACGATCTTATTAAAAGAGGAGGTTTCTACAGAAAGCACAACCAGGATTGAAAAACCGGATGATATGGAATTTAAGCTCCCTTATAAGCAAAAGATTTTTCTTGATTTCATTGAAGGCTTCAACAAGGACGCATCTTATGAATTTTTTCAGGGAAAGGTCGTTATAGGAAGGACCGATGGCGATTTAACAATAGATGATCCAAACGTATCAAAAAAACATGCTGTTATTGAAACATGGTCAAGAGATACGTACTTTATAAGGGATCTCGCAAGTACAAATGGAACATTTGTAAATGGGCAAAGGATAACAAGCACAAAGCTAAGGAATAATGATGTAATAACGGTTGGTAATACAAAGATGCGGTTAAGAGTGATCAATCTATAAAAATAAATAGATTTTTTTAATGGGAGTTCTTTTATGAATAATCAAGAATTGGTTCATTCACTTGTCGAGACAAACAATACAAAACTGCTTTTAACAGTCCTTGATGGACTCGGAGGCCTGCCTGTTAATGGGTCAAGTGAGCTTGAAATGGCAAATATTCCAAATCTTAATAAGCTGGCTAACGCATCTGCATGCGGTATGCATATACCGGTTACTTATGGCATCACACCCGGCAGCGGGCCAGGGCATCTCGGCATTTTTGGTTATGATCCGTTGCAATGGGAGATAGGAAGAGGTGTACTAGAGGCGCTCGGGCTTGGCATACATCTTACAGAAAATGACATTGCTATAAGGTGTAATTACGCTCATGTAGAGTATGCCGGACAGAAGATTATTATAAAAGATCGAAGGGCGGGCAGAATACCGACGGATGAGAGTAAAAAACTTACAGCACTGCTTCAGGATAAGATACATGAGATTGATGATGTTAAGATAATATTGCTTCCGGGTATGGAGCACAGATTTGCCCTATTATTAAGATTTCCTCATGCGATTGAGCATGACGCAGATCTTATAGAAGATACCGATCCTCAAAAAGAAGGACTCGAGCCTATAAGGCCTGTGCCGTCAAACCCTCATGCCAAACGCGTTGCAGAGATTGCATTAAAGTTTGTCAATGCGAGTGCATCAATCTTAAAATCGCAGCAAAGAGCAAATTATGTTCTCCTAAGAGGTTTTTCAGCAGTACCAAAGATACCAAAATTTAATGATGTATACGGCATTAAGTCTGTTTCAATTGCTACATATCCTATGTATCTTGGCATTACAAAACTCCTTGGTATGGATACAATAAAAGTAGATGGAGGTATAGAAGACGAGATAAAGGTATTAAAAGATAAGTTTGACAAATATGACTTCTTTTATCTCCATATCAAGAAGACGGATTCTTATGGCGAGGACGGCAATTTTGAAGGTAAGAAAAAAGTACTTGAGGAGTTTGATAAAAATCTGCCTGCCATCCTATCTCTTAAACCCGATGTTATTGTTATAACCGGGGATCACTCTACCCCTTCTTTGGTAAAAGGGCATAGCTGGCATCCTGTCCCTTTACTTTTGAACAGCAGATTTGTTTTTGGTAAAACATCGTCTGCATTCACAGAAAGAGAATGCATCAAAGGAGAGCTTGGGATTTTTAATTCGATACATATAATGTCACTTTTACTTGCTAACGGCATGAGGCTTAAAAAGTTCGGGGCTTGATTTTAGTGTAGTTTTTTTCACTGTTATTTCACAGTCTGTATAACCATCCCGGGTTTCAGATATTTTAAGCGGCAGGCGATCTCCTGCGCCTTTTCATGATCACTCTTGATATGGGTTTATGTACGCCGGCAGTAAGATTAGTGAATCGATGAATTCAGATATCAGATAGAACAGGAGCAGGGCATGAACGTTCCCGGCATTATATATGCAGCTAAACAGGATATCGTTTGTTCATTGTCTCTAATGCGTTTTCTGGATTAATAAATGTAGTGGTAAGGTTGATCCACACTTGACATTGTGACAATGCGTGATTATCCATTTTTAGTAAGGTTAATTAACTTCAAAATCTAATTTTATAAGGATATGCCTATGTTAGACAGGATCGATACAAAGATCATAAGCATACTGCAAAAGGACAGCAGAACCACATACAGGGACATTGCCAAAAGGGTAAAGCTCCAGCCGCCTTCTGTTATTGACCGTGTAAAAAAGCTTGAAAAGGAAGGGGTCATAAAGAGGTATGTGACTGTAATAGACGAAAAGAAGTTGGGTGTTGATGTAACCGCATTTATAGGAGTTTATATCGAACATCCTCAATACATAGACAGCTTTGAAAAGGCTATTGCCGGTATTAATGAGGATATTCTTGAATGCCACCATGTTACAGGAGATTACACCTTACTGCTCAAGGTTAAGACTCGTAACACAACTACTCTGGAGAAACTGATCAAAGAACTGCGTGTAATAACAGGTGTGGTCAGAACATACACAATGGTCGTCTTCTCAACATTGAAAGAGGACTGTGTTGTGTCAGTGAAAGAAATACCTGAATGAGCTATACTCATGTATTATAAAGGCTCAAATCCCGGCTATCATCCCGATGAAATCAATGTTTTTTGTCCATGCCGATACCTTCAGATGCGGCATGTGTTTTAATCTCAACCTTATTTTCAAGTTTATCGTAATATTGTTTTAGGATCTCAGCAACCTCAGGTCTTGTAAACTCGTCAGGCACACCCCTGCCTTCTGACAGCGCCTTACGCAGGGCAGTTCCACTTAAAATAAGCCTGTCTTCTTTACCGTGTGGGCATGTTCTTGTTGATGCCATGCCCTTACATTTATAGCAGTAAAATGTCCAGTCAATTTTTAACGGTTTTATCTTAATCCCGTCATCAGGGACTTCATCAAATATCTTTTGTGCATCAAATGGTCCGTAATAGTTTCCAACCCCTGCATGGTCTCTTCCTATTATGATATGGCTGCATCCAAAATTTTGTCTGAAAATAGCGTGCAGCAGAGCTTCCCTGGGTCCGGCGTAACGCATTTCCATTGGATAACCTGCAACAGCAACCGTATCCTTTACAAAGTATTTTTCTACAAGCACATTAATACATTTTGTCCTGACTTCTGCCGGAATGTCCCCCTCTTTTAGCTTCCCGAGGAGTTGATGTATAAATACGCCGTCGACAACCTCGATCGCAATTTTGGCAAGATATTCATGTGATCTGTGCATTGGATTTCTCAGTTGTAACGCTGCTATTGTATGCCAGCCTTTTTGTTCAAACAGTTTTCTGCTCTGTACGGGCTTCATATAAATGTCTGAAAAGTCTTTCGGATAATAACTTTCGCTTAAAACTTTTACAGGTCCTGCCAAATTTACGTCTCCCTGATCCATTATTTTTTTTACCCCAGGATGCTGCGGATCGGTTGTTCCAAATACCTGTTTGCATTCATATAACTTATCGATTTCATACTTTTCTTTGACCTTCATGGTGCCCATCGGTTCAGATGTTTCATCATCAATTAATGCTATATCAGAGCCTGTAGCTATACTGTCGGCGATATCTTTTGTTACTGAAAGGGTTATCGGGATGGACCAAAAAATACCATCTTGCATACTATAATCATTACATACGCCTTTCCAATCATCGTATCCCATGAATCCTTCAACCGGTGTAAATGCACCTATACCCATCATAATAAGATCGGATGTTTCCCTGCTTGTTATTCTTATCTTTTTAAGTCTGCCGGCTTTTTCTATTTCCTGTTTCTTTTCATCACCCTCGAGCAATAAGGGCTTTAAAGTTTTTGATCCATGCGGTTCTACAAGTGCCATAAACTGATTGCCTCCTCCTGATTTAACTCAAGCATATTCATCTGTTTACATTGCTATCTAACATATTGAAATCTGTGTACATAGAAAATACTTCATTGGATTATAAAATAGGATGGTATGATACTCAAACCTGTCTCGGCTTGAGAACGTTCTTTATCATATTTAATGCAAATACTTTGTTTTCTGTTGTTAAAGCGCTGGTAGAGTTATCAGGTACATCAACAATGAATCCATTCATATATGCGTCCGCCGATGTGTATTGAACGCATATTTCTGTAGCGACCCCGGTAATAATAAGCCTTTTCACACGCAACTTCTTAAGCGTTTTCAATAATCGTGTTTTATAAAAACCCGAATAGGTTGTTTTGCGTATAATAATGTCGTTTTTCTGTGGTGCAAGCTCTGATACGATCTCATCTCCGGGAGTACCTTTTACAGCATGTGCAGGCCAAACTCTGAACTCAGGGTCATCGTGTTTATGTGTATCTACAAGGTATACAACCGGAACGGCATTTGATCTTGCATCATCTAAAATAGCTCTTATATTTGGAATGATCTGTTTGGCTCCCGGGACAAATAAAGGGGCATTATCAAGAACAAAATCGTTAAGCATATCTATTACAAGCACAGCAGTATCCGATGTTTTTACCTTTGACTTTTGTTTCATGCGCACCTCCATTATTAATAAGTTAAGAGTTTATCTTCAATGTTTCAAGTAAAAAGCCGTTGACCGTCATTAATTCAGCAAAGTGTAATGGATAATGTTATTGACTGCCGGCTTCTCCTTTATTATGTCTTCTTCTAACATAAATCATGGATAATGAGATCCCGATCTCATAAAGTGCATAAAGAGGGACCGCGATCAGTGTTTGATTAAAAACATCTGGCGTAGGACTCAGTATTGCACCGAGTATAAACGCTCCTACGATTGCTATCTTCCTTTGTTTTGCGAGCGTTTGCGGTGTTATAATGCCTATAGCAACAAGTATGAGTATGGCGAGCGGCATCTCGAATACGAGCCCAAATGCAAACATAAACTTTAAACAGAAATCCATATAAGCACCTATGCTCAACATGGGAACCAGGTTGCTTGCAAAGGTTAAAAGGAAATTTACTGCAAATGGCAACAGTATAAAAAAGCTGAACAATCCGCCTATTATGAACAACCCGCCGGTGCCGATCACGAATATTCTTACATACTGTCTTTCATTAGGATATAAACTGGGTTTAAGGAAAAGCCATAATTCATAAAGTACAAGCGGCAACACTACAACAAAACCGGCTAAAAACCCTAACTTTAAAGCAACCCAAATAGCTTCTGCGGGCGTTATGAATACAAGCTTTACCGGATTCTTTACATCTATATATCTCAAATATGGCATACGCTGCATGAATTCAAGATGTTTTCTTAAGGGGAATTCCATAACCCATATTAAACGATTATAAAAATAAAACCCTCCAGTTCCAGCGACCGCTATGTATATGATTGACCTTATCAGGTGTCGTCTAAGTTCTTCAAGATGTTCAAAGAAAGATGCCCTTTTTTCTTCCATTTTTTCTTCCATGTTTTATAAAGCAATTTAGCCAAAAATCGCCAAATGTCAAAAAAACTATACATACATTCAGGGGGTATTGAATCAGTGTAAACTGTGTAAAGTGAACCGTAATCCTATAACCGCTGCTCAGCCCATGAGTGCTATTTTTTTTGCGTTAGCTTCTTTATCTTCTCCTCTTTATTTTTCAAGCCCTGCTTTTCGAGCATAGGCCAGAGCATTGGCATAAGCCATGGAAACATAAGCGCAATCCTTGCTATTATACCCTGTGAATGAGGGACATAAACCTCAATCTTGTTTTTCAGGATGGCATTTGCAACACCACTTGCAACATTCTCCGGTTTCTGCGGTTCACCAAGAAAAGACATGGCTGAACCTCCATGTGTTGCCTCATAATGCAACTGCGGAGTTTCAGTTGAATCGGGCATAATGGTTGATATGCTAACCCCCGTATTCTTCAGCTCAAGCCTTACCGCGAGATCAAATCCTCGTATACCGAATTTTGTTGCAGAATAAATAGCAGAACCTGGTTCCGGGACTATGCCTGCAAGAGATGAAGTGTTAACAATATGACCGTATCCCTGTTTTTTCATGATTGGCAGTACCTCTTTTGTTCCGCGTATAATACCGTAAAGGTTGATATATATCTGTTTATCTATTGATGAATAATCTGTAACGTCTATATCTCCTGGCAGTATGATACCTGCATTGTTGCACATAACATCAATTTTACCATGTTTCTGAATTGTTTTGTTAATAAGATTTTTTATCATTTCAAGGTTTGTAACATCTGTATGCACAGCCGTTGCATCAACGCCCTTTGATTTGAGTTCTTGCTCAAGTTCTATAATTCCTCGTTCATTTATATCAGCGAGTACAACCTTTGCCCCTTCATTTGCAAACATGTTTATTATTGCCCTTCCAATCCCACTTGCAGCACCTGTAACTATTACGACCTTATCTTTAAATTTCATGGTATAACCTCCTTTCAAGCTTTTTTGCGTTTTATAACACGACAAATCATGGAAATGCAATAAAGAAGCTTACTTGTTAGATACATCGATCCGCTCTTTTTAAACACACTTTTCAGGTTAAAGATTTCTTCTACTATATGTCAGCAGTATTCAGCACTTATGCCATATCGTCATTTTATAGCTTTCTTTTTAAGAAGCTTGAAAAGATGCCTCCATCCAAAAATAAGAGGGAATCTGTGATCCCATTTCGTAAGGTTAAGTTTCTCCCCTGTTGTCCGCTCGATCTTTGTCTCAAGATAATCAACATAATTCTTGAACGTGTACACGCCTTTTGGCCATCTGTAAACGGCACGTCTTCTGCCTCTGCTTATAAATCCTTTTACATATTGCTTGGAAAAATATGCATTTATAACTTCATATTTCCCTCCCGATTTTTTTACGGTATTATTGTTTATCTCCTGTTCAAGAAGCATCGTATAAATGGTTTTATAAAAATCAGGTTCGCTTTCATAAATGCTTAGAATTTTATCGGGTGTTTCTGTTCGTATCTCCGCTCTATAGCTAAGACCAAGAAGGGTTAAAATGAATTCATCCATTGTGAATTCTTTGCCGTTAATATCGGATAAGGCGAGCATGACATTAAAGTGCAGTGCATTATAAATGTTTTCAATCAAATCAAGCAATACCTGCTCATTTTTAACATACATAATGCCGATCCTCTTCGTGAGCCTGCCTGCTATATAAAGGTCATTTGTTTTTTTTGCGTCGGCTGCATCCCTGAATCCCTTCATATCGATAACGCAGTATTTTGACGGCATGATCACGGCGTTTTTTTCTATTTTTAAGAAATAAGAATTTGGTGGAACGATATTATTTAATGCAGCATGAACACGGGATTTATAAAACCGCATATAATTGTTAACTATAATATAAAAATCAGGATAGCTGGAGTTTGTTGCCATTCTTGAGCTCAAGGTAGAACCGTAAGTAAAAATTATTTCAATGCCCTTAAATGTATTGAGAAAATAGTTGAGAAACAGGTCGGTAGTTTCTGACCGATAAGGGTAGTATTTCTTTGTTACAAGTTCTTTTATCTGTTCAGTATAATGGGTGTTCGTCGGCATTGGCTGATATGATGCTTTCATGGTTTATTATATGATCATTGTTTATCCAGTGTTTAAACTTTAAACCCATTATGTTTGTCCTTATTGATTCGGGAACAATAAAGAAATTCAATGCAGGCCCGTTCTCAATGATAACGTCGGTTTCATTATCATCTGTAAGTTCCCCGTCTATCCCATACCCTGATTCTGACTGTATCGTTACTCTGTGAGCGAGATCATTAAAAGATTTCGGATGCAGTAATTTTCCCGTAGAGAGTGTCCTGACATTTGCTATGATTTCGAACGGATCCATGGATACGGCAAGAAAATAGAAATCATATATGGCTTTCCTTTCGGGCTTATAAAATGGTTTAAACCAGAGAATAAGCTTTTTTAATACAGACGCAACGGCGATTAAGATCTTACCGTCCGCATACGGTTTATTATCTATAATAATATGCACTTTTACCTTTTCAAAATAGCTCTTTGATTTTTTATTTCCGATTATATATCCTCCAATGGCTGTTGTTACAACCGTTGTAGCTGTTTGAAAACTTGGCTGTCCTGTTGCATAATAAAGCTTCTGCAGTTTAAAAGCGATTCCGTTTGAAAATGTAAATCCATACCTTTCACCATGTTTTTTATCTGTAATTTTTAAAAGCATCATGGGTACTGTTGAGAGCTTTTCATCACCATTACGGTATCTCCGTATGTGCTGCATAATTAGCTTTACAGTCTCTACCGGATTTTTTCTTATCCCAAGGTTATTGGCAACCATGTTCATTGTTCCGCCCCTCAAAGGCAGAATGATGGGCAGTTTATTCGAAGGCAAGGATTTTATCATTTGTGTAAGTGTAACTTGCAGAGTGCCGTCTCCACCGTTGATCATCACAAGGTTTATGCCTTCCCTTTTTATAAAATCTAAAGCGGTCTCGATATCATCTGTGGAGTAGGTATCAAAGGTAAAAGTATTATCAAGTATGTAAGGAATAAACTTATCCCTGTTATAACCGTTTATCCTGTTCTTACGAGCGTTCATATTGTTTATTATGCATGAGCGAATTTCCATATTCACCCCCGTATCTATTTATATACATTTTCCAATATTTTTGTCAGCTTTTATTCCCGGCTCAACATAACAATAGCAAAATCTATCTATGCACTGATGGACCAATCAGCGTTGCTCCGGGTATAGGCTTTCATTTAGTGTCAACGCCGTTATTCCGTTTAATCCTGTAATCAATGATGGAACAGATTATATGTCCGATTGTTATATGTGCTTCTTGAATTCTTGGCGTATCCGTATGATCAATAATAACAGGAAAATCAACCATTGACTTTGCTTTGCCTCCGCCGCTGCCGAGCAAACCGATCGTTATCATACCTTTTTCTTTTGCCGTTTTAAATGCGCTAAGAATGTTTTTAGAATTTCCCGAGGTTGTAATGCCGAGTGCCAGATCATTCTTTTTACCGAGCGCATAAAGCTGTTTTGAAAATATGTCATCGAATGAATAATCATTTGCTATGCTCGTTAAAATGGATGTGTCCGTGGCAAGCGATATTGCAGGCAGGGGTTGTCTTTCTATCTTGAATCTGTTCACAAATTCTGCTGCGATGTGCTGGGCATCAGCAGCAGAGCCGCCATTACCGAAAATGAACAGGACATGACCTTCCGTGATTGCATTGTAAATTATGTCCGCTACCTCTTTTATAAGTTCTGCATGCGTGTTTATTAAGCCAAGCTTTAATTCGGCGCTTGATCTCAATTCTGATTTTATAATTCCGATTTCATCCATACCTATTTACCCGTGTAATCATAACCCCTGTATAGAGTAAACGATCGTCTGATATCACCCGTTTTATTATCAACTATGTTGATTACACCAAGCCTTTTTACCTTTTTAAAAAGTCCTTGCGTAACATCATTAAGCTGACCTGTTCCACGATCCACTATGATCATGTTTTTACCTTCTAAAGTTTTTTGATTCTGAAAATAGAGATATGCGTTTTTAGCACTATTGTTTACCTTTAAAAAATAAACCTCAGGCTGCCCTGGCAGGTAAAACGCGAGTTCTGCCGTGATGCCATAATCGGTAGCACCGACAAGTTCTCCTGATTTAATATATTTTTTTGTCTGCATTGCAAGTTGATTCCATCCGGCAAGTCTATTTGAAAAGTGGCGGGCAGGCGGGATATCAAATGTTTTATATACCCATTCCGGATAGTGTTCAAAATATGTTATCAGCAATGTAGTTATAAACATAAGTGATAAGAATGCTATTATTAGTTTTCTGTAGCCTTTTTTATATTGGTCAACGAGTAAGCTGACGCCGCCGATAAAAGGGGCGATATATCCTGCCGCGGGCCAGTTAACCTCTGCCCTGCCTTTGAAAGCGAGGAATGTTATAAATAGAAACGTCGGCAAGGATGTAGCAAGTATTACATTAAATCTCTCATCGTGTCTGAATAACCCTTTGCGTATTGAGTATAGCATTGTATAAAAAACAAGTAAGAATACAAAAGGTGTAAGCACCCCCATGTCTCCAAAAAAAAATGTTGAGAACACAAACCATGGATTATAATGCGAAGGCATGAGGCTAAGTGCCCTTTTAAACATGCCGAAACCGTGCTCAAAATTCCAGATAAAAACAGGGCTTGCCGTTATAATTGTCAATACTGCACCCAAATAAGGTTCTTTCTTAAAGAGCCAGTGCCTATTCCTGTTTGAAATAAGCACAAACAACACAACTTCAAGGCTAAAAAAGAAGAACATGTGATGGCTTAATATCCCGAGTCCAAGCACTATACCTATTAAATACCAGAGCCACGGCTTTTGATTTTTATTCAATTCAAACAGCAAGAATATGAGTATGGTCATAAACAGGATCTGAGGTACGTAATAAGTCGCTATAAATGCATTGGAAGCAACAAAGGGATTAAATATAAAAAGCGCCGTTGCTGTCAATGCTGTTGTAGGCGAGAAAAATCTGTTCCCGATCTCGTAGAAGATGATTGCCGTAACTGTTGAAAATATGTTTGCACCCATTCTGAGTGCGAATTCGGATGAACCAAAAAAATGGATCATAACCATATTGATCCACGAGATCATCGGGCCCATATCAAGGTAACTAAGGGCCGGATGCCTTGCCCAATCCCAGTAATATGCTTCATCGGGTGAAAGCAATAGATGGGCTGTTTTTATATAATAGGTGTTCAGAACAAATGCGAGCAGAATAATGCTGTACCCGATTATACGCTTTTTCATAAGGGACACCCGTAAAAGAATTTAAAATGATATTTCAGATAAAGTATGATTGTTACAAAAATAAAACCAAGCCATGCATTGTATTCTTCATGTTTTATTACAAGTTTAATGTCAAAATCTTTTGTTAGCCTTACGGGTTTTAATTTTGGGAAAAATATAGGCACCTTTGTTTTATAATCAAGGAATTCAGCACCGAATAGCTCTATGAGCATTTTCTCTTCGCCTTTAATCACATTATAATAAACAAAATAAAAGCCCGCGAGGTAGATTATGATAAATATAGCGCTGCTACCCATAATAGATACGCCAAGCCCTATAAAAAAGCTGCCGAGATATAATGGGTTTCTTGTGTAAGAGTATGGCCCATCCACAGATAACTGCTTATTCTTTTTTATATGGCCCGATGCCCATAGTCTTATCATTAAACCAATAATACCTATAGGCAGACCAACGGTCATTCCCATTATATCCGGACTGGCTGCAAAAATAAACAATATTGCAAACACAAATCCTATCTGTATACGGTATTTGGATAAAAACTTGTTCATATTTACTTCTATAGTATTTTTTTTTATTAACTGTCCAGTATTCTCTTTAAATCATTTGTTGTTTAGATTTTTTTGAGTTAACGATTTACCGTTTTGCTTGTTTTACTTTAAAATAGCTATTAATTATTTATTCCAATGAAAAGTAAAACAAAAAAACGTTTATACACATTTTTATATATCGCAGCAGGCATAATCATTGTTGCAGGCTCAGTCTCGCTTGCAATACTTTACGAGCATGTTACGGCATTGTTTCTATCAAGAGGATTTCCATCTTCTTCTATTGTTTATGCATCGCCATCATATCTCAAAAAGGGCATGGGAATATCAATGGACGCGATTCAATCAAAACTCAACACGCTTGGTTATCATCAAGCGAGCGGTATGCCGTATACGGAAGGCACGTATTCAATCTCAGGGAATAAGATTTATCTCTACACAAAAACTTTTCCCATGCCCGGATACACTATAGACCCTGTAAATGCTGTTATCAATATCTCGGATAACCGGATAGCAGATATTTTTACACGGAAACAAGAAAACTTGGACAGCGTTGAACTTGAACCGGAGGTGCTTGCAACATTTTTTGGCGATGATTTTAAAATGCGAATACCCATACGGTTATCATCTCTTCAGGACAATTTGATCAATGCTGTCATTGTAACGGAGGATGTAAGATTTTTTGAGCATGGTGCGATAGATGTTGCAGGTATAGCGAGGGCGTTTATCAAAGACGTCTTATCGTTAAGCATAAAACAAGGCGGCAGCACCATAACGCAGCAGCTTGTAAAAAATCTTTTCTTAAATAACAGGAGAACATTTAAGAGAAAATTTTTAGAAGCAGTTATGTCCATCATGCTTGCGGGCAAGTTCTCAAAGGCACAGATATTGAATGCCTACCTGAACGATATTTATCTCGGACAGGACATGTATGTAAGCATTGTAGGAATAGGCGCGGCAGCAAAATATTATTTCTCGAAAAAGGCAAATGAACTTACACTCAGTCAGTGTGCGATGCTTGCAGGCTTGATTGCATCTCCCGGCAGATACTCGCCCATTGATCATCCTGCACAGGCTATTGAGAGAAGAAACTTTGTACTTAAAAAAATGTTAGAGTACAATGTGATCTCATCCGCGGAGTATGAATCGGCAATAAAGGAACCGCTTGATATTGTCATCTCGCATATCATAGTAAAAGCAGCCCCGTATTTTGTTGATTACATATCCGATCAATTGGAAACGAAGTTTTCAAAGGCCATTCTTTCAACGGATGGATTAAGGGTATTCACAACATTGGATATGGAAACGCAGCTGATGGCAGAAAAAGCATTAGATACAGCGCCGCATAATCTTGAGGGTGCAATGATCGTCATCCAAACGGAGACAGGATATGTGATGGCTTTGATTGGCGGTAGAAATTACAGTAAAAGCCCTTTTAATAGGGCTGTCTTTTCAGAAAGGCAAATCGGTTCATCGGTAAAACCATTTATTTATATGCTCGCATTCTCAAAATTTGCAGAACGTGGATTTTCTCAAGCCTCTATCGTCAACGATGAACCCATGCATATAAAAGTAGGCAAAAATCAATGGGAACCTCGAAACTATGACAGGATTTTTAGAGGTAAAATCACTGTTAGATATGCATTACAACATTCAATAAATATCCCAGCCGTTAAAATCGGAGAAATGGTAGGACTTCAATCTATAGCAGATACTTTAGGCTTGCTTGGGCTTGGTGCCGGTATACAGCCGTTCCCCTCTATAGTACTCGGCAGCATATCTACTTCGCCACTTGATTTATGCCTTGCCTATACCATCTTTTCAAATCACGGATACGAACCTGTAATGCCTATCGGCATAAAGGCAATAACCGATATGCATGATAAAATTATCTATAAAGCCAGGCTTGCATTTAAACCGATTGGTAATGATCAAGCATGCTATATAGTAAATAATGTACTACTCGGCTCAGAAACGGAAGGCACCGGTAAAGGGTTAAGGCGGTTTGATATTAAAGGTGATGTGGCAGGAAAAACGGGCACAACAAACGACTTTCATGATGCGTGGTTTGTAGGATACACACCCGATATTGTAGCTACCGTATGGCTTGGATATGATAATGACGAAGATGTAATAGGAGAGCCTGCCGCAAAAGTCGCCTTGCCCGTAGTGGGGAAATTTCTAAGTATGTATACAACCATGTACGGAGGCAAGGTGTTTGATATCCCTTCGGGTATAAAGTTTGCATGTGTTGATAAATATACAGGCATGACGGGCTCAAGTGCAACGGCATGCGTAACCGGTGCATTTATACCCGGGACGGAACCGAAAATCAGCGGAATAAAAGGTGTGATAGATTGGCTCAAAAGGATATTCAAATAATCCTGCAATGCTTTTATTACGCGCATTATGCTTTATTCGATTATAAGGTTGTTTTTTACCGTCCCAACCCTTGCCTTTTGTAAAAAGGCATTATAATTGGTTTATATGTTAAAGATATTTAAAAGTCGTTTATCTTATAGGCTTGCATCTACAATGCTCCTCATACTTATCGTGATGATGGGTATTAGTCTGTTCATATACACAAAAACCGATAAAAGGTATATAAGTTTGATGACGAATTATCAGTTTTCTATGGTGAGTAATGCTATAAATGACCTTTTTGCAAGTACTGCGGGAAAAAACGGCCATAGCTTATCACCAAAACATATTGTAACGGATGTTGCAGAATCAGGGAATATTGATTATATAACAATATTTAATACCGATGGAAAACCCATTGTAGCGAATATCCCATCCATGCCTCCGCCATTAACAACGGTAGAGTTGAATAAATTAAGGCATGAATCTGACGACAGATCCATTACAGAGGTTTCATCAAGCTCCTTTGATTATATTAAGCCTATATTGCTTAAGCAATCGTGTATGAAATGTCATCATGGCACCGATCGGATTGGTTATTTAAAGTTGAGCTCAAGATATGATCATGTGTTTGAGCACGCTATAGAAATGCCTAAAAAACTTGGCATTATGTTTATCATTGTACTCGTTATCTTTGGTTTCGGCGCTGTAATAACAGTAGAAATTGTTGTTGCATCTCCGCTTAAAAGATTTAACAAACTGATACAAAAAGCCCAGGCAAATAATTTTCTTTCACGCGGATCATCAAACAGGATAGATGAACTCGGAGATATAGAAGAGAGTTTTAACGAGATGCTCTCAAGAATAACAGAACTTATGGCTTCAACCGTGGAGAAGGAACGGGAACTTGTAACAGCAAAAGAAGAATTGCGATACAAAAAGATACTTGAAAAACGTACCGAACAAATAGAAAAAGCAAATAAAGAACTTGAAGCAAGCTTTAGAGAGATATCGCTGTTAAACAACTTTAGCCATTATATAATATCGACTATTGATATGAATGAGCTCTTAAGAATTGCTACTACAACGATTGTGAATACACTTGGATATAGAGAATGCGCAATCCTGTTAAAAGAGAATGATACTCTCAGGGTTTTATCTGCATTCGGATTTGAGGATAATGATAAACTCATTGGTATGGAATTTAAGCTTGATGAAGGTATTAGCGGTCATGCTGCATCAACAGGTGAACCTGCCTTGATAAGAGACACATCAAAAGATATGAGATACCTTCATTATAAAGGACAGCAAATCAAAGAGGGCTCCTTTTTAAGCCTGCCGCTCAAATATAAAAATGAGGTAATAGGTTTACTCAATATAAGTAATGATATCGTAGATAGCTTCACAAAAAAGGATATAGCTTTTCTTTCTTCTATAGGTGCACAGTTAACCGTTATGGTGGAAAATGCAAAACTGTATGAAAAGACAAAGGAGCTCTCAATTACAGATGACCTTACAGGCTTGTTCAATAGACGGTATCTGAGCTTTATCCTTGAAAGGGAATGGGAAAGGGCGCACAGGACATATTCGTCAATTGCGTTGCTTATGATAGATGTAGACTTCTTTAAAGAATATAATGATAAGTTTGGGCATATTAAAGGTGATGAAGCACTTATAAAACTTTCTGATGTGTTAAGAACAAATACAAGGGGAATTGATATATCCATTAGATACGGCGGCGAAGAATTTATTATTGTACTCCCCGATACGGATATAAACGGCGCACTGATAGTGGCGGAAAAATTAAGGGCAAAGGTAGAGGAGGCATTTTTACAAAATGGGGTACAGGTTTTAACTGTAAGTATTGGTGTAGCATCGTATCCGGAGGGAAAAGTATTAAATGTCAATGAACTTTTGTACGCGGTTGATATAGCATTATATGAATCAAAAAAAAGGGGAAGGAATAAGATCACCCAATATGGGGGTATTTAAACAGGAGGCATATAGATGGCAAACTCTCGCATAGAAGAATTAAGAAAAAAAATAGATGTAATCGATGATCGGTTGCTTGAACTACTTAATGAAAGGATCAACGCGGCCATAAAAATAGGGCAAGAGAAAAAAAGGCTCTCTGCTCCGGTTTATGTTCCTTCGAGAGAAACTTTCATCGTAAGCAGACTTATAAAAAATAATAAAGGGCCTTTAAAAAATGAATCTATAAAACATATTTTTAAAGAGATTTTTTCTGCATCAAGAGCATCTGTGATGCCTCCAAAGATCGCTTACCTTGGTCCTGAAGGAACTTTTGCAAATCAAGCGGCATTGCTTGAATTCGGGAATTCCTATCCTCTGATGCCTGCAAAGAATATTCAGGATGTATTCAATGAAACAGAATATAGCAACTGTGATTTTGGGGTAGTCCCGATAGAAAACTCCATGGAGGGAACCGTATCACAAACCCTTGATCTGTTTATAGATGCCAATCTTTTTATAGTAAAAGAAGTATATGTTCCTGTTAGTTATGTTCTGGCAACAAAAGAGAAGATAAAGATTGATAAGATAAAACGAGTGTACTCGCATCCGCAGGCAATTGCACAGTGCAGAAAATGGATAAGGGAGCACCTTCCAGGGGTTGTTACTGTAGATACGGAGAGTACTGCACAGGCGGCAAAACTGATACAGAAAAGTGATTCTTCAGCAGCCATTGTCAGTGAACTTACGGCAAATATGTATAATCTGAAGTTTCTATCAAAAAGGCTCGAAGAAAATCCAAACAATGTAACGAGATTTGTCGTAATAGGCAAAATACATCCGGAGAGAACAGGGAATGATAAGACATCATTTATCTTTTCTCTAAAGGATAAACCCGGAACCCTGTTTGCCGCTTTAAAGCCGTTTGCCTCTTATAAGGTTAACATGACAAAGATAGAATCAAGGCCATTAAAGAAAAAGGCATGGGAATATCTTTTCTTTGTAGATATAGATGGACATATTGAGGATAATAATATACAAAGATTAGTTGACGAGTTAAAAGTACATACAATCTTTTTTAAATGTATAGGTTCATATCCAAAGGCACTATGATTTTTCAGGAGATAACATGACATATAAATTTGTAGCACCATACATAAAAGAAATTGTTCCATATCCTCCGGGGAAACCTATAGAAGAAGTAGAAAGAGAACTCGGCATCTCAAACTCTATAAAGATTGCATCTAATGAAAATCCTCTTGGGCCATCTCCGGTTGCCGTTAAGGCTATAAGGAAGGCATTAAAGGGTATAAACCGATATCCGGACGGCAGCTGCTTCTATCTTAAAAATAAGCTTTCAGATATGCTGAAAATAGATGCGCAGTCCCTGATCATAGGCAATGGCTCAAACGAACTGATAGAACTCATAATCAGGACGTTTCTTAAGCCGGATGATGAAGCAATCATATCCGATCCGAGCTTTCTCATATACTCTCTAACCGTAAAATCAGCAGGCGGAAAACCCATAATGGTAAAATTATTAAAAGATTTCAGCTATGATATAGACGGTATAATAAATACGATAAATAGCAAAACAAGGTTAATCTTTATATCGAATCCCAACAATCCTACAGGAACGATTATAAAAAGTAATGATTATGAAAGGCTTATAAACGGTGTGCCCGAGCACACAATTATTGTTGATGATGAGGCATACATGGAGTTTGTTGAGGATAAAGATTATCCCGACGGCGTAGAGTATGTCAAACAAAAAGACAGGAATATAATAGTCTTAAGGACATTTTCAAAGCTTTACGGACTTGCAGGTTTAAGAGTCGGCTATGGGATTACAACAAAAGAGCTCGCAGATTATATTGAAAGAGTAAGACAGCCTTTTAATGTGAATAACATTGCACAGGTCGGTGCATTGGCATCACTTGAGGACAGGGAACATGTTAAAAAAACACTCAGGAATAACCACTCAGGCCTTGCATATCTTTATAAAGAGCTCGATAAGCTTGGGATCGTATACTTTAAAACGCAGGCCAACTTCTTTCTTATAAATGTATCCCCTTACATGAAAGCAGTGGATGCGTTTAAGGCATTATTGAAAAGGGGGATTATTGTAAGAGATATGACTGGTTACGGTCTTGGTGATTATATAAGGATCAATGTTGGAAAACCAAAAGAGAATAAAAAATTTATAGTGGAACTCAGAAACCTGATAAATAGCCATGAGTAAACCATTCTATGAACAGGTTGCTGTAATAGGTATTGGAATGATGGGCACATCCCTTGCCCTCGCTATAAAGAAAAACGGTTTATCGGAAAATATAGTTGGTGTTGACAGGAACTTTGATAATCTTAAAACAGCAAAAAGGCTTCAGGCTATAGACTCATACACTGATTGTCTGAAAGATGCTATCGCAGACGCTGTACTTGTAATCTTTGCAACACCAGTTTTAGCCACATTTGAAGTGGCAAAAAGGATCGTATATGCCGTTAAAAATGATGCCATAATTACAGATATCGGGAGTATCAAAGGTGAACTTGTGATAAGAATGACAGAGCTGTTTAAGGGTCATGGTAATTACATAGGCAGTCACCCTATTACAGGAACGGAGAAATCCGGGGCAATGAATGCTGTCGAAGGGTTGTTTGAGAATAAAAGATGTATAATAACGCCCGTTGAGAAGACAGATAATTTTACAGTAGAGGCTGCAAAAAGATTCTGGGAATCAATAGGGTCCGATGTGGTAATAATGAATCCTCACGAGCATGATAGAACAATGGCAGCGGTTTCTCACATGCCGCATGCAATTGCTTATACACTAATTAAGAGCATTATGGAACAGGAGAAGGCAGGATATGCCCTATTTCAATTTGCTGGCGGCGGCTTGAAGGATTATACAAGGATAGCTGCAAGTGATCCTGTTATGTGGAGGGATATCTTTATGTCAAACTCTGAAGAGATTCTTCATGCAATTGAAGGATTTAATAAATCCCTTGGTAATCTGACGGATATGATAAAATCAAAAGACCTTAAAGGTATACATAACTTTCTAGAAGAGGTAAAAGAAGTAAGGAGGTCTATTGCAGATAAATGAACATCAATTATGTATCATTTCAACCATTGGAAAGGCTTGAAGGAATAATAATAGTTCCCGGGGATAAATCCATTTCCCATAGAGCGCTGTTCATATCATCACTTGCCTCCGGGATAAGCCGTATAAATAATATCTTGATTGCAGAAGATGTCCTGAGTACTATAGTGTGTTTAAGAATGCTTGGTGTCGATATCAAATTAACGGGGAATTCGGTTGTTGTAAAAGCAGACGGTATCGATAGTTTTAAAGAGCCTGCCGGTGTACTTAATGCAGGGAACTCGGGCACAACAACAAGGATAATACTCGGGATATTGAGTACAAGGAATTTTTTCTCTGTAATAACAGGGGATGACTCTTTAAGCTCAAGACCCATGAGACGTATCACAGCTCCGCTTATGATAATGGGTGCATCTATAGACGGTAGAGATAATGGAAACTATCTGCCTGTATCAGTAAGAGGAGGGGGACTAAAAGGTATTAATTACAATATGCCTGTAGCATCTGCTCAGGTAAAAACAGGCTTAATATTGGCATCTACCGGTGCAAAAGGTGTGATGAGTATAAAAGAGCCTATAAGCACAAGAGATCACACGGAAAGAATGCTTAAGGCAAGCGGTGTAAATTTAAAAACAGAGGACAATACTATAGAGCTTAGCTGTTCTCAGAAACCTTTGCCGTTGAATATCGTGATTCCAGGTGATTTTTCTTCTGCTGCGTTTTTTATTGGTGCCGCACTTATAGCAAAAGAATCGGATGTCTTGATAAAGGGTGTAGGGATAAACTATGGAAGAACAGGCTTGCTGGATATAGTAAAAAGCATGGGTGCAAAAATAGAACTTCTCAATGAAAGATATGAAACGGGTGAGTCTGTCGCTGATATACATATTAAACCTGCAAAACTCAAAGGCATTGTTATTGATGATAAATCTCTTATCGTAAGGTCCATTGACGAGATCCCGGTACTTGCAGTGATCGCTGCTTGTGCTGACGGAGAAACGGTTATAAGACACGCTGAAGAATTAAGGGTAAAAGAGACTGATCGTATAAAAGCCGTTGTTGAAGGTTTGACAGCTCTTGGCATAAAGGCAAAAGAACTCGATGATGGCATGGTTATACAAGGCGGAACAATAAAAGGAGGAACTGTAGACAGCCATGATGATCACAGAATCGCAATGGCTTTTGCAATATCTTCCGTAGCAAGTACAAAGGAAGTTTTTATTAATGATTTTAATGCTGTGGGTATTTCTTTCCCGGAGTTTATGGATATATTTAATACATTGAGGCATCGATGAAAAAATCTGTAATTATAGCAATCGACGGGCCTTCCGGCAGCGGTAAAAGCACTATAAGTACTGCGGTTGCCCGCATGCTTGGGTTCAATTATATAAATAGCGGCAGTCTTTACAGGGCCATTGCTTTAAAGGCTTTAAACAGCCGTATCGCGATTGAAGATGAAAAAAGTATTTCGAAAACGGCATTGAATACTATCTTTGAGATCAAAAGGGTTGGGAATAGATGGGTATTGTTTATGGATAATATAGACATAAGTCTCGCAATAAAGGCTCCAGAAATTGCTCAAGCTTCCTCTCAGGTATCAACACTATCGGGGATCAGAGATATAATCAATAAACTCATTAAGGGGATGATAAAGGGCAATACTGTTGTGGAGGGCAGGGATATTGGTACTGTCGTATTCCCTGATGCGGCACTCAAATTTTTTCTAACAGCCTCTGTAGACGAAAGAGCAAAGAGGAGATATCAAGAACTTTTATCATCACGGATTGGTAAACCGTATGAGATCATACGTAAAGAAATTGATGACAGGGATATGAGAGATACTTCAAGAGATATTGCCCCTTTAATAGCCGCTCGTGATGCTATTATTGTTAATACGGATAACATGTCTGAGCACGATGTGGTGATCAAGCTTTATGATAAGGTAAAAGCAACATTGTCTCTTAAATTTATAGATAATGTAAACGGCATAGAGCTTTATACAACAGCATCCGCTGGCTTTTGCTTTGGGGTAAAAAGGGCTATAGATATAGCCGTTAAAACGGTAAAGCAAGAAAAAGAGATCTATACTCTTGGCCCTCTTATACATAATCCACAGGAAGTAAAAAGGCTCGAGGACATGGGCATAAAACCCGTGAATGATATTGATACAATGACATCAGGAACTCTTATATATAGATCACATGGGGTTACTACAGAGGAGCATCAAATAGCAAAAGAGAAATCGTTAAAAACCATAAACGCTACATGCCCGTTTGTCACAAGATCGCAAAGGCTTGTAAAAAGTCTTACGAATAGCGGTTATTATGTGGTTATAGTAGGGGATGCCAATCATCCGGAAGTGAAAAGCCTGTTAAGCTATGCCTCCGGCGGGCAGGTAACAGCTGTAAAGAATGCACAGGAGATCAGTACAATTGGTAAGGTTAAGAAACTTGCCGTACTTGCCCAGACAACCCAGTCAATGGAAAATTTTAAAAATGTGATCTCCGCTCTTGTTGACGATGTTTATGAACTTGTTATTTATAATACCATATGTGATGCTACAAGAATAAGGCAGGATGAGGCTGCGTTGCTTGCCATGGCAGTAGATGTTGTAATCGTTGTAGGCGGGTTCAACAGCTCGAATACAAATAAGCTTGCAAATATATGTAAAGCGATTAACCTTAAGACATATCATATAGAACATCCTGTACATATAAAGGAAGAAATGTTGATAGATGCTAAAAAAATTGGTATTACGGCAGGTGCATCCACACCTATATGGTTGATCAGAGATGTTTTAATTAGACTAAAGAAGATGAGCAGAAAATTATCAAAAACTTATATATAATTGTAATTTTTAATAAAAAATAATCAGGAGGATCAATATAAATGTTAGATAGTAATATGACATCAGATAATCAACAAAATAGAGAAATAAGAGAAATGATGAGAGAGAGCGTTAAGTCTATTAAATCCGGAGATATTGTCAAGGGTAGAGTTATAAGTATAATGCATGACGGGGTTACAGTTGATATAGGATACAAGGCCGATGGTTTTGTCTCAAAAGAAGAAGTTTTTGATGCAAAGGGTAATTGTAAGGTCAAGGTAGGGGATGAAATAGAAGTACTTATACAGAATGAGGATAAAAAAAACAATACTATTCATCTATCGAAACAAAAGGCAGAGAAGGCAAGGGCACTTGAAAATGTTGTTAAGGTATTTGCAAATTCAACGCCGATACATGGTGAAGTGATCTCCAAAACCAAGGGTGGATTGATAGTAGATATCGGGGCTGAGGCGTTTCTCCCATGGTCTCAAATTGACATTAAGCCGGTTAAATCCCTTGATAGCTATGTTGGCCGACACATAAAGGCGATCATTATAAACTATGAACCAAAGAATAATAACATTGTACTGTCAAGAAAACAACTTCTTGAGCGCGAAAAAGACGAACAGGAAAAAAGGTGGAAAGAGTTTGTAAAAGAAGGGAATATTGTAGAAGGAATTGTAAGAACCATAATGGATTACGGTGCATTCGTGGAGGTAGAAGGTAAAGACGGGCTTCTTCATATATCCGATATTACATGGGGGAGAATAAAACATCCATCAGAATTTTTAAAGACAGGCATGAAGCTCAAATTGAAGGTACTAAAAAATGATCTTCAATCGGGTAAACTGGCGCTTGGCTTAAAGCAAATAGAAGAAGACCCATGGCTTAGAGCGTCGGAAGATTTTAAGGAAGGGAGTAAGGTTTCAGGCAAAGTGGTTAATATAACCGATTTTGGTGTTTTTATCGAATTAAAATCAGGGATAGACGGCCTTATTCATAAAACAGATCTGTCATGGGAAAGAAAACTAAAGCATCCAAGCAAATATGTATCGATAGGGGATCGTATAGAGGCAATTGTTCTAAATGTTGATCAACAGGGTAAAAAGATAGCATTGGGTTTTAAACAGTTACAACTGAACCCATGGGAAGAGATTGTAGAAAGATACCAGATCGGGACAAAAGTAAACGGCAAGATTAAAAATATTACGGATTTTGGTATGTTCGTGGAGGTAGAGAAAGGCATTGAAGGACTGGTCCACATAGACGACATTACATGGAGTAAAAAGACAAAAGAACCTTTAGCCGTTTATAAAAAAGGCGATGAGGTTGAGGTAATCGTATTAAGTGTAGATAAGAATAATCAAAAGTTATCACTTGGCGTGAAACAATTAAAACAGGATCCATGGAAGAATATAACGAAAAAATACAAAAAAGGAGATGTTCTAAAAGGAGAGATTACCGGCAAAGCAGAGTTCGGCATTTTTGTAGAAATAGAAGACGGTGTTGAAGGACTGATTCATATATCAGAATTGGCAGATGTCAAGCCTTATGATGTTTATAACGTGGGTGATAGTATAGAATGTACAGTACTGAATGTTGATGAAATGAATCGTAAGATATCTCTTGGGCTAAAACTTCTTGCAAAACAGAAAGAGAGAATAATTATAAAAGAGTATATTAAAACAGGTGAAGAAAGTGTTTCAAGTATAGGTGAATTAATAAAGCTTAAAAATAACAAATAAAGGATCATTTTATGGAAAGGAAAACTGCAAACGTAATAGGAATAGTGCTTTTAATTGTTGTTGTAATATCATTTCTCTTATCCATCTTTTTCAGCATTAGAGAACAGAATATTACTTCAATATCACCTGAATCCATTTTTCAATCTTCCAATAGAATCGGTATTGTTGAAGTAAGAGGGGTTATCAGCGAACCAAGACCGATTATAAAACAGCTTGAAGGTTTTTATAAGGATAACAGCATTCGGGCGATTGTTATAAGAATAGATTCACCCGGAGGCGCGGTGGCGGCAGCGCAGGAGATATACGACGAGATTTTAAGGGTAAAAAAGAAAAAGGTGGTAATCGTATCTATGGGAACTGTAGCTGCATCCGGTGGTTACTATATCGCATGTGCGGCAAATAAGATTGTAGCTGACCCTGGAACTATAACCGGCAGCATTGGTGTTATAATGGAATTTTTTGATATAGGCGGCTTATTGAAATGGGCAAAGATAAAAAGCGAGGTAGTAAAAAGCGGGAAATTCAAGGATACCGGTTCTCCCTTCAGGGCAATGCGACCTGATGAAAAAGCATACCTGCAGTCCGTAATTGATGATGTGCTTGTACAATTTAAAACCGTTGTTTCCAATGATCGCCATATATCCATGAGTAAGATAGATAAGATAGCTAACGGCAGAATATTTGCAGGGGATCAGGCGCTAAAACTTGGGCTCATTGATAAACTCGGCGGTTTTCAAACGGCTGTTGATCTCGCAGCAAAACTTAGCGGGATTAAAGGAGAACCAAAACTTGTATACCCTTCCCAACCGAGAAAAGGTTTTTATGATTTGTTAAGCAATAAGATCGCAAATCTGATCGAAGAAAAACTTACAGAACAGGACATTTATAAGTTTGGATATATACTTAATTTCCCAAAGTAGGAGAAATTGTTATGAAAAAAAGTGAACTAATTATAAGGCTTGCAGAACGATTCCCCCATATTGCCAAGAGTGATATGGAAAAAATAGTTAACATCATAATAGATAAAGTAATAGAAGCGTTAGAAAACAATGACAGGGTTGAAATAAGAGGATTCGGCAGCTTATTTGTAAAATATAGACGGGCAAGAGAGGCGCGTAATCCTAAAACAGGTCAACGCGTGATGATAGAAGATAAGTATGTGCCTTTTTTTAAAGTCGGCAAAGAATTAAAAGAACTTATAAATAAAAATGGATAGGTTGTGGGCGCCATGGCGTATTAATTATATACTTGATGGTGCAAATATGGAAGGTAAAAATGAGTGTATATTCTGTATTTATCCTTCGGAAGGACAGGATAAGGATGCGTCAAGCCTTATTATTTATAGGAGTAGGCTTTCTTTTATTATCATGAACCGCTATCCTTATAACACGGGGCATATAATGGTGGCACCCTACAGGCATGTAGCAAACTTTGACGAGCTTTTCCCGGAAGAGCTTGAAGATATAACTATGAATATCCAGCTTGGAATAAAGGCTGTTAAACGCAGGTTAACTCCATCGGGTTTCAATATAGGGATAAATCAGGGAAAGATTGCCGGAGCAGGAATAAAAGATCATATTCATGTTCACATAGTGCCGAGATGGGATGGTGATACAAATTTTATGCCTGTAATAAATGATACAAAGGTACTACCTGAATCTATAAGTGATACGTATAAAAAAATAAGGGCAGGTATGGATGAAGTTATTTAAGCAATTCATTATAATTTTATTGGTTGTATTATTTTTTATTACGTTCTTTCAGAATTATGATAAACTCAGTAAAGAGGTTTCTTTCCAATTTAGTCTGTACTTTATTAGATGGGGTACCACACCATTTCCCCTATGGCTCATAATACTTATATCTTTTGCAATTGGATATTTGATTGCATTTATATTTAATGTTTCACACATAGTGACCCACAAAAATAAGATAAGAGCGCTTAATAGAGCACTAAAAGAAAAAGATGACGCTATCATAAAACAGGATTTAGATAAGCAAAACAAATAGCATATTCACGTACCTCATTGTTACATCCTGGGTTGATATATATAGAAAAGGCTATGATGCTTTAAAAATTTGCTGAACATTCTCTATCTTTTCTTTGTTTACAATCGCTATGACCTTATCGTTGTCATAAAAGACGGTTTCTCCCTTTGGGATGATGGTTTTTTCTCCTCTATAAATTGAAACAATTATGACACCCTCTGGAAAGCCGATATCTTTTATTTTTTTGTCAATAACTCCTGCCCCTTTTTTGACATCAAGTTGCACAAGCTCCACATTCCCGCCTTTTAAGGGGAATAGGGGAACAACAACATCACCTGCCTGAACCTGTTCTTCGATAAGATAATTGAGTATCCTCGTAGAGTTAATCGTAGCATCAACACCTATACTTTGAAAGATTACCTCATTGGCAGGGTCAGAAATTCTTGATATGGTTCTTGGTGTCATAAACATAAGTTTTGTAAGCTGGCATACAACAAGGTTGGTTGCATCGTCTCCTGTAAGTGCAAGAACAACATCAGCCCTGTTTGCGCCTGCTGCCTTTAAAACCGAAGCATTTGCACCATTCCCGAATATAATCGAATCACCATAGGTTTCTGACAGTTCTGCTACCTTTGATTTGTTGTTATCTATTATGGTAACCTCATGTTTTGCGGACAAAAGGGTTTTTGCAAGGTTTGTACCAGCTTTACTTGCTCCGACTATTATAATGTACATATTCCCTCCTGTTATATTCCAAGCATTTTTGCAAGGGTGCTAATCGTTAGGCTTGTAGGACATACGATTTCCATACCAAGTTCTGAGTAAATTGTTGCAAGGTTTGTATCAAACAGACGTGTTACAACCCTTGTAGTTTTATCTATTAACCTTATCTTTTGTGATATTAGTATATTTGTATAATCATCACCCGTTACAACCATTACAATATCGGCGGGTTTTCTGAATGCGTCTCTCAATACCTTTTCGTCTGTTGCATTCCCCACAAGAAACTCAACTCCTTCTCTATTCTCTATATAGATAAATTTACTTTCTGTTTGTTCAACTACGAGTATATTGTCTCCGTGCTTCACAAATATATCCACAAGTTTTGAACCAAGTCGCCCTGTACCTATTATTACTATTCTCATTTATGACTCCTCTCCCGGTAGTTTATCTATTATGACCTCACACGGTGCTTTTCTTAACACAGTATCGGATGTCCTGCCATGAATGTTCTCCTTAAGACCGACATGCTGTCTTATTCCCATAACAATAACATCGGCATCCTTTTCCTGAGCTATTTTTACAATCTCTTCGCCTGCTGATCTTGATCTTAATATCACAGATTCACTTTTCATCTTATGAAGGACTGCGAGATCCACCGCATGCTTTATTGCTTCCTCTGCCTTTTTGTCCTCTTCTTCCATCCTTGCATTTAACGGTAATGTTCTTGGTACCTCGATTACGTAAACAAATATCATTTTAGAATCCTGAATAGTCCCAAGCCTGCTTGCTATCTCAACACCTCTTTCAGAGTAATCCATACCCTGAGTCGGAACAACGATGTTTTTTAAAGCTTCTACCTCTATGTGGGCTTTTGCTGCCACATAAGGCACCATAGGAGGCGCATGCAGCATCCACCAGAGTAAACTGATTATGGATATAAGAAAGACAGTAGCTATTACAAGACCCAGCGGGGACTGGATCATTTTATCCCTCTTAGATATTTAAGAACATGAAAACTCCTGTACACTCCGAGACATATAAAACTTAACCCTACAATTATGGGCATAAAAACTGGTATGCTGTTCAAAGATCTAAATATTATCACTATACCGATTACTATGAACAGTATGCTGTTTATGGCTTTGAATTTATTTAACAGACCCATTTTGTCCATTTTTGATAATCTTTTCATCTCGTTCTTTTAAAGCAAGCCTGTACGCCTCTGCCAGTTCAAATTCCTCAGCCGACATTAAGACATCCATCTGATGTTTTTCCCAATCCCGTTTTATACTACCGAATACAGGCATATTATTCTTTTTTCTAAATGCAATGTAGTATATGATTCCAAGTAAAACCCACGCAGGGCCTGCAATTCTACCAATTTTATGCGTCAATATAACTTCAAAAAGGACCATGCTTACGCCTAAGAATCCTATTACCCCAAGCACGGGAAACTCCACAACATTACCCTTGTATTTAATTTTTAGGTTGAGTGGTATTTTATAAGGTCTTGGAGTGTATGGATCCGAGAATCTGAGCTTTATGAGCGATATAAATACAATCATATACCCGAGTGTTGCACCGAATGCATACATATTGCCGAGTGTATTCATTGCCTGCGGGGTAAGAAAGGATAGAAGCATCTCAAGTATACCTATGCCTGAGAATACAACTATGGCCCTTACAGGTGTTTTATATTTTGGATGAACTTTGTCCAGCCAATTTGTTAAAAGGCTGAATTCACTCATTGAATATGTAAGCCTTGATACGCTCATAACACCTGAGTTGGCTGATATCATGAGGATAGTTGCACCAAGAAGTGCTGTTATAGGGCCTGCTACAAGTCCTACATACGGTATTGCATGTGCTAACGTTGCTATCGGGTCTCCTACGTGTTGAGCAAACGTCTGCCATGGGAGTATCCCGAGACTTAATGTGGAAAAGGCTGTTGCAAAAATAAATACCGTAAATATGAGTGTGATGGATGTCCTTGGTATAATGGTTGCAGGTCTTTTCGTCTCTTGTGCTGCCTGAGATATGGATTCAAGCCCCACAAATGATATTATGGCAAGTGATGAGCCGTACATAAAATTATGCAGCGTTGGGAATGACAAATGCCATTGCTGAGCAAGTATAGCGGGTTTCCATGCGAACAAAAAACCAAATACGATTACGGAAGACTCTGTTGCGATATCAACAGCTCCTATTACTTCATTAAACAATGAAGATTCTTTTATCCCCTTTATGTTAAGCCAGATTAAAAATATTATAAAGAATAAAGATTCTAAAAGCCATAAATAATCTATGTGTAACGGCCCGAGATTAAACATAAAACTACCCGGATGTATACCAAAAAACGGCAGAAAGAAATTTATATATCCAGCCGATGCTACTGCAAATAATGCGATATCGATCGTATAATCGAGTAAAAGGGCAACGCCAGTAACAAATCCCCAGAAATCTCCTAACCCCCTGAGTGTAAAGTAATGTCCTCCGCCTGCAACAGGGTATGTTGCCGCAAGCTCCGTATAAGCAAGCCCTATCATGATGTAAACAATACCTGCTACTGCAAAAGCAAGTGATGCTGCACCCTGAGCCGCTGCAATAACAAGACCGAGCGCAGCATAAATATCAGCCCCTACATCGGCATAACCCCACATGTAAGAGCCCCATACGGTAACATCTCTTCTAAGTTCCGGGACAGGCTGTTCTGATAAGTGTGTAGTGGTATCGTTAGCCATTTTAAAGTGACGGTAATTTTTAAACTACTCTTTTGGTTGTGTGAGACTTGATAGGATAGTTTTATTCTGCTCGATGTTTGCCTCAGCCGTTACGCCTTTAAGCCATGTATTATAGGATGATTGTGCAATCGCATATCTTAACTGTGAAAAGTTATTAAGCATATCAGCAGGATTCTCCAAGGGCTGTTTGGAAATCTTATTCAGTATGTTATATTCGCTGTTTTGCAGGAAGGTGCCATCATAAAAAATCTTTTTTAATTTGAGTATCAAGATTTCTTCTTTGATATCATTTTGGAATTCTGAAGGCAGGATATTTTGTTCACGCAAAACAGCATAATACAGTCTTGGATCGAATTGATGCTCTTTGTTCTGGAATGCTTGAATATGTGCTATCTCTTCTCTTAGCTCCACATTAGTTACTATAAATCCAATAGAACGTGATTTTTCTTTTGCTACTTCATTGGATATAAGACTGCTCAATACCTCTTCAGGGATATTCAGCTTTGTGATTTCATCGCGTGTCAGTGTGATCTTTTGTTCTTTTTGGTATGCATTGATCGTATTCCTATAAGCCCTGTTAAAATTATTGAGTGATATTGCATTATGATTGACCATTGCAACGGTGCCTTCCGAAAGACCGCTACCGCAGCCTCGCACTGCTGCGAATATACCACCGAAACCTCCAAGGAAGGTTATCGCCACTATAAAATATAGCACCTTTAATCCCCATGAGCCCGTATGTTTTCTTATTGCGCTTAACATAAGGTATCTTATATATGAGTGTATTTAAAAAAAAGCAAGTAATTTTATCCGTTTTTAACAGAATCAATACTACAACTATTCCCTGCAATTTCTACAAGCCTTCTAACAAGCCTGTTTGTAAGTCCCCAGATGATGTGTCCCTTATACTCATAGCCGTCCGTAAGAAATTCCGTATTAAGCATTTCTATACGCTGTTCTCTATAGTTTGCCTCTTTGAGGAGGAACTCAAAAGGTACCGTAAATGCCTCCTTAACCTCTGATTTTTGCAATGTAAACTCAGGGATATCTTTAAGGATTGCTGCAAATGGTGTTACTATAAAGTTACTTATGATTGCTGAATCATCGTCAAACCTGCCGAGTATCTCAAGTTTGCTTTTGCCTATGCCTATCTCTTCCTCTGTTTCTCTTAGTGCTGCTTCAATCGGGGTTTCCCCTTTTTCTATTGTACCACCCGGGAAGGATACCTGTCCCGAATGATAACCGATGTCATCCGCTTTTTTTATGAACAAGAGATGGGTTTTATCTGAGATATTAAGAAAAATGGCAATCACCGCAGCCTTTTTCATATCCTGAGAGATGATCTCTCTGGGCGTTAAGTGTTTTAGGTTTTCTTTTAATACGTTGATGTAAGTATCCATTATTATAATTTAGTCTAACCGATAGATATAAAGATTTCAACTTTTTAGCCAAAACTTACCAATGTCAATTGAGCACAAACTTATATAAGACTCTTTGGACAACATATGGGTCGACCGAAAAAAAGACAACCCATAAAATACCCTAACTTTTATAAACCTTACGATTTAAAGAACCACATTAAATCATTATTAACCATCATGTCCATGGTTGTAAGGGATAACAGTTTATTAAATGAATACTGGGTTGCGGGCTTAACCATGTTTGCTGCTGCCACAGGCAGATTTGATAGCGCGTACAAGTCCCATCATTATGGGATTCGCATACAGCATATAGCTGACCGAGATCTGTATAAAGCATATAATGAAAGGCTGGATCCTGCATTGCAATGTATGGCAGTATTACAGGCAGAGAGACCCCTATAAATGTTGTGTATGTCTGTGTAAGTATATAAACTCCATCTGTTGTTATCGGACATCCAGGGCATACTGTTGATGTAAAATGTAGTCTATCTTCACGTTTGTAATATTATTGATTATACCACCATGTGGATTGTGGAATATCAGCCTCTATCGCAAAAACATTCCCTTCCCCATCAGCATAGTTCTGAACAACAGGTAACAGTGACCTTAATGGAACTGGATTGTTAAATAATGCGTAAAGATCTTCACCAATGGCATCTGGTACTTGTTGTATAAGTGAGGCGCTCACCGTTGAAACAAAAAAGTTAAGGTCAGACGGCTTAATTATACGCGGCTCCTCATTATTAAGGTTACCAATTATCTTACCAAGAAAATCATCCAATGCACCTGCAAATGCTCTATTCATGCTTGAGCCTATCACTATTGTACCATCAGTTTGAGGGAAACCAATCATCATTATAAACGGACTTATATAATTATCAATCATGCAATAACGGTTCTACACAATTAACTGTCTGCGTTGAATCTGTAATATAGCACCCAAAATGGATTGTATCAGATGTTACCGGCTCTCCAACTATGAAGCCATTATGATTATTATCAAAATACGCAATAACCTTGTTAATATTATTGTCCTCTGCAATGAGGGCATTCCCCATCCCCTGCATGGACTGAAGCATACCTGTTATATCGGTCTTAACATCGGTAAAGTATTGAGCACCGGATGCGTCAGGAATTGTGCTGAATGAGAGAAAGTCAGGACAGTTGTAAACAATGTTTCCCATTGCTCTGAATACCGCAAGAGGGGCATACTGAAGCTGGGTACTATTCAAGCCTCCTATCCAGGATAAAAGCGGAGAGAGTACGCAATTGGTATCGTAATTATATGATGAAAGTAGATCAATAATTGCCTTTAATACATAAGCGGTTGAGCTTATAGCCTTTGCCTCCGGCAAACCCCATTGCCTGCCGAGAACAAGGTTGAGAGATATTTGCGGGACAGAAGGCATTAAAAGCTTTAATACACTCATATCGGGCTGAATATGGAGGGGAAGGGTATCAAGGGTAAAGCCACAGTTGTGTTGCTCAATGAATGTGGTGTGTGTAAGAATCAGCGATATATCAGAGGTGATACCGGTAAACTGTACTGCTACGTTGTCAGCCATAACACCTCTTTACAGATTATTAATAAAAGTGGTTGCCTGATTGTTCATAATATCCTGGCTTGCGGCAAGCACCATGCCCCAGTGTGCATCGCAACTGTTCGGATTAGCTTTTAGTGCTTGAGAGAATTGTACCAAAGCATCCTGCGGCGAGCTATTCAAAATCGCATTTTTACCGGTATTGATAAGAGGCGAGATATCGACTGATTTATGGGCATTGCCGCACTCTGCGAACAACACCATGATACCGGAAACAATCATTTCTCTTGTCTTTATCTTTATAAAACCTCCTCTATGGGTATATCTTGGTGTATTCCACTGTACCGGTTGGTGACAACGACATATTATAGCCTTCTGTTGTAAATGTATATCCACCAAGGGTATAAAGATAGCCATTATACTGCACAAACTGCACACCTGCCATAGTAGCAAAAGGAGCACCTAAATTTGTTGACATACTTGGTATCCATTTATTTAATGAGTCGTCTGTATTTATCTGAATCCTTTGAACACCATCGAAAAATGAAAGTGTGGAAGAGGAGAACTCATACATGCCATATAAAACATACAGCCAGTTATTATATGTTGCTGCCCCAATTATGGAAACAGGATTTATTGTTAATGGGGCATTTGTGTCGGTAATCCAGTCTCCTACAGAGCCATCAACTCCAATTGCTGCATAAGATGGGGATGATAGTGGAATCAACGAAGAATAGAATGAGCCTGATGATGAAGTTGAAGGGAATAGAGCTGCCAACCCTCCACCCAATAGATAAATCCTGTTACCTATTGCAATACTTGTTACGCCATAAGGTATTGTTATTGTAGGGGATACGGCCATCCATGGGGTAAATGGGATGGATGTATCAGAGATCCATGAGCCTAAAGAACCATCCTGATTTATCATGCAGTGAGATGTCTTTAATAAAGCCTGCGAAGACTGTGCGGATAAACATGATATCGTATACGCATTATTAAAATTACATAGAGGGGCAATTTCATACATCCATTTATCTGAAATAAGTAGTATAGTTGATTGTGTACAAGGTGAAATAGGCAGTGTTGAAACTGTTTGCCATACACCAAGACTGTGATCCGACTGGATATCTGTCTTTAGAATATCACCATTGGTAAAGTTTACCGCATATAGATAATTATTGTATTGTAACAGGGCTTGATAGCTACCCGTCGGTAATAATGAGGTATCGCTTATCCATTGTCCAATATCGCCATCTGATAATATTGGCGCCCTTACTGTTGTATTTTCTGAAAAACTTACTGCATACATCCAGCCATTATATTCTATTGCTCTAAAAGGAATACCTGTATCGTTTATTGGCACAGAGGATGATGCAAACTGCCACTGTCCAAGATGACCTGGACCCGTATCAGATGTAACCTTTACACCAGATGTATATGATGTACAGCTACTGAGGAGCAGGAGTAAACATGTTAATAATTGTAAGTAAGTCTTCATAAGATTGTCCTCCTTATAATAATTATATACTTATTTCACCCAAAGTTGAAGCCTGTCATATATACCAATAGCTTTTCCATGAGCATTAAACGGCATTGGCGACCCATGGATAAGCGTTTTTATTCCAAGCCCAAGCGGAAGATTTGCATATTCCATAAGTAATGATTTTACATAATCCAGCACCTCTCCTAATTGGGGACTTGCATACCTATGGATAAAATCAATGAAATAAATAATCGTGTTGACTTCATCTCTGGTAAACACTTTGTTTGCCAGTTGCGGTGGAAGTTTTCCGTTATTTGTAAGGAGCGCTTTTACTATAGGGAGGTATTGTGTTATTAGCTCCCTTGCCTGTCCTATAAGTTGTGGATGTTCTAACATTATTTTTGTGATCTCAGGGCTGTATTCGTAATAAAGTGCTACAAGTAATTCCCCTTCATATCCTTTAGATAAAACACGATCCCTGAAGCTTCTTATTAATGGAATATTGGTTTCTAAAGAAGTTCCCCTTAGAGCTGCGGTCACAAAGCAGCAACTGTTTGAATAAGGATTAGTTCCTGTTACATTTATGGTAGTAGAGGTAAACATAGTAAAATTCATTTCCGGACATGACTGATCACCAGGTAAATCATCATAGAGTAGTGCAACCAATAGTGGATATGAAACAGTGCATTCACTAACTGGAGCTGTTATTGGCAATGAAATACTTGTTTGATCAGAACCGCTTGGATATGGTGTTAAGGAATAGTTCCAAGAGCTATAATTGTTATAGATAGACCCATAATAGTTGTTATATGGATATATTAGAGGGAAGACATCCGGATTAGAATAATTACCGAAATTATTAAGCCCTGCTACATGAAAAAGATAGTCAGGATTGTAAAAAGATTCTAATCGTGGTGAGACATTTTCTATTGTAATATTAAGGTTTGTAGATTGCCCTGCTTGCAGGTTTGTTGGTTGAAGTGTAAACTGTGCGGTTGAATAAAGGGGCGCATAAGTTTCATTTGAAACAAGAAAGGGATCGTTAAAGATGTATAACAATACTTCCTTAAATGGAACTTCAAAGTAACCCACAGAAGTAGATATGCCTAATAATCTATTTCCATTTAATAAATCTTGTACATTACTTTTTATATCATCATCTATTATTGGACAAGGACCCGCGTCATCAATAGTAGGGTTACCGGTAACTGAACAATGACTTCTGTAAACATTTACTGTTATATGTGTAAAATTTAAACCAAGTGTTGCAACCGAAAGATTTGAAGGTGGTTGAATAACAGTAGTAGTCATATATACATCTGCTACAACACTCCCTACATAGTTAACTGATAGAGTTTCATATTGGCAATTGAGCGGATCTACATAGCGTATGTGCCCTGTTGTTTGAGTAATATTTAAGGTTAGGTGGAGGTGAATACTCTGGATAGGTGATACCCACGTCGTTATATAATTCATAGTGATAGAGGGAATATTACCATAGACCGTTATACCATTGGAATTACCATTACACGCAGTTGATCCTGATAGTAGATTACATTCACATAGGTATGAGAAGCCAAATGATCCAGTAGTAGTAGGGAAGATAGCATTGCTGTGTATATTTTGTAGTATCACTGAGCTTGCTCTATTTAGGACCACTTGTGGTAACTGACACTGGGAAGCAGGGTAATCAGCTTTTACATTATTGGTAATAATAAAACTTATACCCAACAAATTTATTATTAAAAACCTCTTTAATATTTTCTTAACATCCTCCTTTGTAAATTTTATCACTACTGTCCCAACGTTTAATTATCAAAACACAATAACATATTGAAGTCAATAGATAAATTGACAAAAATAATTTTTATCGATTTGAACTTGAAAATACTTTTAAGCCATACTTTTGTAGCAATACAAAAGGAGACGGCTTATGAATACAGGAGCAACTGTTTTTTCTCAGCTTATGGATTTTATTCCAAGTTATAAGTTTCACAAATGTGTAGAACGGTACGGCGGCAATTACAAAGTAAAAAGTTTTTCATGTTGGGATCAATATCTATGCATGGCATTTGTCCAACTTACATTTCGGGAAAGTCTGCGGGATATTGAAACATGCCTGCGGGTAACATAGCATAAACTTTATCACATGGGAATACGAGGTAAAGTTGCGCGAAACACTTTGGCTCATGCCAATGAAACAAGAGACTGGCGTATCTATGCTGATTTTGCCAAAGTACTTATTCATACCGCAAGAGCCTTGTATGCCAATGATGATTTCGGACTGGAACTCAAACAAACAACCTATACTCTGTGACGTTCCCCCCGAAAACCAGAGCACTTGCTCTTAGAGTCTCCAGTTAGTAAAAGATAGCAAAAGGAGGCAAAGATGCAAGCAAAAAGGTATACCGAGGAACAAATAATACGTGTTCTTGAGGAAGAGCGAGCCGGGGCAAAGGTCATGGATCTGTGCCGTAAATACGGGATGAGCGATGCGACGTTTTACAACTGGAAAGCGAAATACTCCGGCATGACGGTCAGCGATCTGCGCAGACTGAAATTCCTGGAGGAAGAGAATCGCAAACTAAAGCGCATTGTAGCGGATCAGGCATTGGATATTGCGGCACTCAAGGGAATAAACTCAAAAAACTGGTAAAGCCCAAGGTCAAGCGAGCAGCAGTGGATTATGTGGTAAGAGGCTTTGGGCTGAGTAAACGAAGGGCGTTACAACTGGTACATTTATGCTGGGCCAGTTATATATACCGTAGGAAAGACAAGGGGGACGATGCGTTACGCAAGCGTATGCATGAAATTGCGCAACATCGACGGAGGTTGGGTTCGCCCCGCATCTATACCCTGTTAAGAAGAGAGGGATGGAAAATGAATCATAAGAAGGTAGATCGGCTGTATAAGGAAGAGAAGCTGTCATTGAGGCTGCGGAAACGTAAACGGCTGCCGGCACGGCAGCGGATATCCCTTACGGTTCCAAACGCACCGAATAAGTGCTGGTCCATGGATTTTGTATCAGACAGCATTGCACAGGGGCGAAGATTCCGTGTTTTAAACATCGTTGATGATTACACGAAGGAAAGTCCTGCTATGGAGGTAGATACGTCTCTTGGAGGTGTTCGAGTAGCGCAGGTTTTAGAGAGGTTAAAGCAAACCAGAGGATTGTCTGATAGAATCAGAACTGACAATGGTCCTGAATTTATCAGCCGTGCACTGGATGAATGGGCATATCAGAACGGGGTGAAGCTGGACTTCATAGAACCGGGCAAGCCTATGGAGAATGCTTTTATAGAAAGCTTTAATGGGCGGTTCCGGGATGAATGCCTGAACGAGAACTGGTTTATGACGCTTCAGGAAGCCAGGGAGATCATTGAGCATTGGCGGATTGATTACAATCAGAACCGGCCACACGGCTCCTTAGAAGGACTTACACCGGATGAATTTGCAAGAAAGCACGAAATAATGGTAAGGAATAGTCAGGAAACTCTAATTCAAGGTGCTCTATAAAATGGGGGAAGGTCATAGAGAACAATAGACAGCTAATCTTTTTAAGCAACAATTTTACATTACCAGCCTTGACCTTTGCTCAACTGTATAAATGTCGTTGGCAGATAGAATTGTTTTTCAAACGGATAAAACAACATCTGAGAATCAAGACTTTTTACGGAAACAGTGGCAATGCAGCCTTTAGTCTTTTTTAAATGCATTCTTTGGGTTAGCTTATTCATAGTTTGTGTAATCAAGCCAATTAAAGATGTTATCTTTTGATTCTGTCTCATTAAGGAATTCCGGGTCAATGCTGTTATTGGTTATTTGTTCATAGAGGTACGTGAACCTTGATATGTGAGAGATAAATCTTTTTTTTGCATAATTCACATTCGTGCCTGAGTTCATGATAAAAGGCCAATCACTACTCTGGACGAGTAACAGCTCTCTTAATGCCTGATTGATTGCCCTGTGTTTTACCGGAGATGCCTTTTTGATTCTTATGAGTGTCTTCATACGGTCCTGTGCCATATGAAGATGTTTGTATATCCAATCATTCGTTCCGTTAAGCCATACCTCATGATAACCTTTATCCCCCCAGCTTGATTGAGCAGGCTGAGCGATCTGGTTTTCAGTATACTCTTTTAAATAAATGGGCGGAGAGATTGATTTAACGCGATCATTTATTGCGTGAAGTTTTCTAAAAACATGCTCGAGAAACTCGGGGCCTTCAAACCACCAGTGCCCAAACAGCTCCGCATCATAAGTGGATACTATTATAGGCTTTCTGTCCATAATGCTTGATAGATACTCAATATGTTTCTCCCTGTTGAAAACAAAATTACCCGCATGTATCTCTGTTTTTTTAGATGCCCATTCCGGATTGTACGGCTCTTTTTGATCTGTAGGACCCGTGATCCTGTAATACTTTATTCCAAGGTTTGATCTCGAGCCGTCACTGTGCAGGTACGGCTTGATATAATCAAAATCCAGATCATATCCAACATCCCTATAAAATTCCCTGTAGTCATTATCCCCCGGATAGCCCTCTTTTGCACTCCATACCTGTTTTGCCGACTGATGATCCCTTCCAAAGAAGCATACACCCGTTTCCGCGCATATGGGTGCATAAACGCCGTACACGGGCTGAATAGACGCATTGAGCAATCCATGTGCGTCAAGGAATGTATACCCGATACCGCTTTTGGCTAAAAGGCTGTCAACCCCCTCTATATAAGCGTTCTCCGGCAGCCAGAATCCAGACGGCTTTAAACCAAACCAATGCTTGTACGTATCGACGCCAATACGAATCTGATTATCCTTCCACGGATCGTCAATAATCAGCGGCAGGTATGCGTGTGTTGCACATGAAGCTAGTACATCAACAGCTCCTGCATCAATAAACTCCTTGAATCCTGAGACTATGTCTCCTCTATACCTTTTCTCAAATACATCCATGTAATGTTTGAATCTATCATAATACATCCTCGCGAGTTGATTAAAGTCTGGATCCTTTTGGGTACGTATAATCTCTTTTTCGCTTAGCTCTATAAGTTTTGAAAGATGATGCTTGTATCTTTTCATAAGCAGTTCATCTTTCAGCATCTCCATTAATGTAGGGGTAAGACTAATAGTTATGTGAAATTTAATGTTATCGTTAAGCATTCGATCAAATGCATCAAGCAGGGGAAGGTATGTTTCTGTTATTGCTTCATAAAGCCAATCTTCTTCAAGAAAATCATTATACTCAGGATGTCTTACATAAGGCAGATGTGAATGAAGCACAATGGCTAAATAACCATTCATCTTTTTCTTGATGTGATTTGCTCTATTTTTGCAGGGTTTGAATGTTTAAAACTATCATAAGCTTCTGCAAATGGTGTGTTCTGGCTATCAGGCAAACCGATATCCTTATACTTGATTGCAGAAGGCCACGCGTTTGGTGTCCTGATCGGGTTTGAAGTTGCTATAAGACTGAAGTCACCGCTGCCGTTTATATATCCGATCTCTGCTTTAAATGTCTCTCCCGGCTCCGGAACATTTACGTACCAGCTGCTTGCATCTCCAATACTTATATTTGTGTACAGTTGCCCTTTTTTATAAACCCTTAGCAGCAAATGTTTATTCGTATATTTGTGTTTATCGATTACCCAGTATGCAAAAAACCACCATGGGTCCCTTGGCATCAACACAAGTCTTGTCTCATTATCATATTCTGGCAGTTTTTCTTCATAGGTAATCTTACGTTTAGTTGCAGTGGATTGCTTACGCAAAACCTTATCGGCACTTTTAGCAGCTTTCTTTTTGAGTGTTAAAGAGATGGCCATTGATTTCCCTGATTTAACAATGGCCTTTATGATCTCATCTTTAGACATTGTCCTTATAAGGCTAACGTGTTTTTCCTTTGCAAGCTTTCTAAGCGTTATTATGGTCAGTTTTTTAAGCTCTTTTGTATTCATGTAATGAGCATACTATTTTAAAAAAATATTACAATGGTTTTATGCATTTACATAAATGACGTGACTCCACATGCAAGCGGGAATCCATATAACGGGCCCTGGGGGTTTTATTTAAACGAGAGCAATATCCTGTTTGCAGCGGATGACGTTTTGATACGCGCAAAGACGATTCTTTTTTTGATGAGATTAAGAAATTTTACACATAACTTAGATAAAAAGTTATGCTTTTTCTATTCATAATCCTGGGAGAGGCTTTTTTTATTGAAGTATCTCCGCATTGCATTTTCCGGATTAAATACTGTTTTAATTTATTAGATATTATATTTTTTCATCCTGTATCTAAGTGTATCCCTTGAAATAGATAAAGACTTTGCAGCCTTTGTCTGATTCCACCCGGCAAGTTCAAGCGCCTTTAAGATTAGATCTTTTTCTACCTTTTCAAGTTCTAAAGATTCCGTTTGTATAAAAGGAGGTTTTGGCGAGTAGTCTATGATTTCGACAGGAACATGCTCTTTTCTTAGCAGTTTATCATTAGAAAGCAGAATCATCCTCTCTAAAACATTTTTTAATTCCCTTATGTTTCCCGGCCACGAGTAATTTGTAAAGTAATCTATCACCTCATTCTCAACAGCCCTGATTTCTTTTTTTAGCTCCTCGGAGATCGTTTTTATGAAATAGTCTACAAGCAAAGGGATATCATGCTTTCTGTTTCTCAATGGCGGTATAAAAAGCGGCACAACGTTGAGCCTGTAAAACAGGTCTTCCCTGAACGCCTTATCATCTACCCTCTTTCTCAGATCGCTGTTTGTTGCAGATATGATTCTTACATCAACGTAGATATCCTTTGTGCCTCCAAGCCTTCTGAAGTTTTTTGTCTCTATTGCCCTTAACAATTTTGATTGAACAGAAAGCTCAATGTCGCCGATTTCATCGAGAAACAGGGTACCGCTGTTTGCGAGCTCAAACATGCCCTTTTTTGATGACCTTGCATCTGTAAACGCACCTTTCTCATAACCGAAGAGTTCACTCTCAATAAGCTGTGAAGGTAGTGCAGTGCAATTGACTGCAACAAACGGCTTTGCCTGTCTCTGTCCTTCCGAATGAATTGCTCTTGCAAAAAGCTCTTTACCTGTCCCGCTTTCACCGTATAGAAGGACCGTTGATTGACTATCCGCAATCTTTTTTGCAAAATCGATTACTACCCGTATTGTCTCTGAATCGCCTATTATACTGTTAAAACCATACCGTTTTTTTTCAGCATCCTTGAATAAACCGAGTTCATCTCTTAGTTTGCTCATCTCCAGTGCCCTGGCTATACTGATTTTTAGCTTTTCCGCATCAAATGGTTTTACAATGTAATCAAAAGCGCCTGTTTTTATTGCATCAACAGCAGAATCTATGCTCCCATAAGCTGTGATCATTACAACAGGGAGATTTATAAACTCTTTTTTTATTGTCCTCAGTACCTCAATGCCGTCAATATCCGGAAGCTTCATATCAAGCAGAACAACGTCGGGTACATGCTCTCTTAGTTTTAATAAACCTTCTGCACTCGTTGATGCACTTATAACCTCGTGTCCTTCTTTTGTTAGAAGTTTTTCGATCGACCATCTTACAAGATTCTCGTCATCTATTATAAGTATCCTGCCCATAGTATATCCTTCCTTTTCAGCCATTATGCCTTCTTATAAGGGATACGAATGTAAAAGGTTGTTCCTTTGCCTTTTTCACTCTCAAATGTGATATCACCATTCATTGACCTTATGATTTTAAGGCTGATCGCAAGTCCCAGGCCTGTACCATGTTGTTTGGTTGTAAAGAATGGATCGAAAATTTTATCTTTTGCATCATCAGGTATGCCTTTACCCGTATCACTTATAGTGGCAAGTATGTATGGTTCTCCATATTTATCAATAAAGTTTGTTGAAGCTGTTAGTGTCCCGCCTTCAGGCATTGCTTGAATGGCGTTAAGCAGAAGATTTATAAATACCTGTTGTAAGCCGTCCCTATCTTCTATTATGGATGGGATGTTTTGGGCAAAAGATAATCTTATCTTTACATGATTATTGGATGCCTGAGGCTCAAGCAGTATCTGCATTGCCTTAATAGTATCATTAAGGTTAAGTTCCTCACCTTCGTATATTGAAGCTCTTGAAAACTTCAGCATATCACCTATGATCTTATCTATTCTTGAGATTTGTGCCATGATCTGGTTAAAGATGTCGGTTTTTTCTTCATTGGTAGCAAAGTCTTCTTTAAATACCTGTAGAACACCGCTTATTCCTGCAAGAGGATTTCTTATTTCATGAGCGAGAGATAAAGAGATCTCTCCAAGGCTTGCAAGTTTATCCATCCTTCTTATGTGAAGTTCTGTGGTCTTTTTGATCTCTGCGTCATTATACGCGAGACGATCAAGCATCATGTTAAGCTGTTTACTTAAGAATCCAAGTTCGTCATTGTCATCTATTTTTGTTCTTACAGACAGGTCGCCTTCTGAAGCCATTTTTAAGGTATTTACAAGCTCATCTATGGGTCTGTTAATAACGGTTTCTGTTATAAGCCATATAGAGAACACAAGTATGGATGTAATAATAATGCTTACTATAAACCAGTTGGAAAGCAATCCTTCAAAGGCAATATTAGAACTTGCAGTAGAAACCTTGACATAGAATATACCGAGTAACGAACCGTCTGTTTTATGACATTTAAAACACGAGGCATGATTGTAGGCATTGTAGTATAATTCTACAATGTCATGGTGCTGATTTATTGTAGTAACGAGGTATTTCTGTCCGATGGGTATGTTAATGGGCATATCATTAGTTTTTGGATATATGAATAACGGCTTCCCAGTTGGAGAAAGCATGCCTATGGTTACGATATTTTTTATGTCGGTATTATACAGGCTTGAAAGGTAGGCTTTAAAATCATCAGGATTACCTGTTTTACTGTGTATTGTTATGATCTTATCAATGTTGCCTAATGTGAGATTTACCTCATCAATCGCGTACTGTTTGAAGAGCTTCTCTGTACTAAGCCTCATGAAGAGTGCATAAAGGCTGATCATAAGAATGGTTATCAATATTATAGGGAGCATAAATTTTATATTTATCGGTACCCCTGCAGAGAGCTTCATTGCTTATCAGCTCTGTCTTTTAAAACCGCGACAAACTCAGCAGAGATAAGAAATATCAGGGCAGTATAATATACCCATATGATCGTTGCTATGACGGCGCTCAGAGAACCGTATATAATACTTAATTTCGAATGATGAAGCATGTACCATGAAAACAGCACCCTCACAATCGTCCATAATACCGTCGTTAAAGCCCCTGCAGCAAGGCTGTACTTTATACCGATATCTCTTGATGGCAGCTTGTAATACGCGGTAGAAAACAAACCAAAGATCAGAAAAAATGAGAATATACGGCTTGATACTATTACAGCTAATATATAAAATGTGCTGCTTAAAATAGGCAGGTTAAGTTTTATTAAAAATTTAAACAAAGGTCCTAAAATGAATATGAATGAAACGATAACGCCTGAAAATAAAATAAATAGTAATGATTTCCCCTTTACAAAGAGCGGATTGGACTTTTTACTGCGTTTAAAAATGACATCAAGAGACCTTTTTGCTTCAAGAACAGCAAGATCCGATGAAAAAAATAGAATTATAAATCCGATAATGCCAATGGCATTACTCTTGCCTAATAGGCTATGCATATCATTGATAACATCATTGGAAATGTCAGGGATAACCTGCCTTAGCAAGTCTACCAGATAGACGAAAAACTTGTTCGTGGAGCCGGCGATATAGCTCCCAATAGAAAATAGTACGAATATCAATGGTACTATGGATAGCAGTACATAAAAGGATAAAGCGGCAGCATGGGACATACACGTATCTGTCATAAATTTATCCGTGATCTCAAGGATTAAAGACCTGTCTTTTTTTTCATTCATGTTTAGTGCCTGTTCCGGAACATAACTCTTATCGGTACGCCGTTAAACCCAAAGATATCCCTTAGACGATGCATGATAAATCTTTTGTAATTCTCTTTGATTCCTATCACAGTATTTACGAAGAGCACAAACGTAGGTGGCTTGACCGAAACCTGCACTATGTAATAAGGCTTTATGATTTTACCGCTGCTGGTGTTTGGTTCATTAGCTGCCATTGTTTCATTAAAAAACTTGTTAAGCTCTGAAGTGATGATCCTCTTGTTATACATGTCGGAGGTACAAAAAATCGCTTTTATAAGATCGTTTATCCCGAAGCCTGTAAGAGTGGATGTGGGTATTTGCGGGATATAATCGGAGGTATATTGTGATTGCATCTTCGTATTTTTTTGCTCGGATTTTGCAAGAAGATCCCACTTATTAAGCGCTATTACTATTGCTTTTCCATGCCTCTCCAATAACTGGATAAGCTTTTTATCATAAGTGGTAATACCTTTAACTGCGTCTATAACAAGTATGCCCAGATCTGTTTTTTCTATGATTTTTTTTGTCTTTATTTCTACGAGTTGATCTATAAGCTTATCTCGCCTGCCTTTTCTTAATCCGGCGGTATCTATAAGAATAAAAGGTTTTTTACCGAGTTCTACATTCACCTCAACCGGATCCCTTGTTGTACCCGGTGTATCATCAACGATCATTAATTCTTTGCCTGTTATATAATTAAGCATACTCGATTTGCCTGCATTCGGTTTACCGATAAATGCGAGCCTTATTCTTTCATTCTGGAGGGATTCGTCTGCCATATTGCCGTATCCCTGCTGTTTTATGTGTGAGACAATTGCATCCATAACATCATCTATGCCGTAACCATGCTCCGCTGAAATACCAAACATATCATTAAATCCAAGCTGATAAAATTCTGCAAGATCAGCCTGCGTGTAAGGCTTGTCTATTTTGTTAATAATCAGGAGGACCTTTTTACCGAGCTTCCTTATCAACATGGCGATCTCACGATCCGGTGACGTTATTCCCGTATTGAAATCACATATGAAAAGAATGAGCACAGCGTCGTTTATGATTTGCTTTACCTGTTTATCTATCTTTAAGCTCAAGCGATCTTTAGCTTCCGTTAAACCGCCGGTATCCACAAGGTCGAAAAGAACACCACGCCAGTCGGATGTATCGTATATTGCATCCCTTGTTGTTCCCGGCAGATCGATTACTATTGCCTTTTTTTCAGAGATCATTCTATTGAACAATCTCGATTTACCAACATTCGGCCTTCCTACTATTGCTATAAGCGGTTTCATATCAATTTAAAATGCGAATGCTCATCATTTTAGTCCTATTTCTTCTAGGAAAAGCTGGTCTTTTTTCCAGCCGGGTTTTACCTTTACATACAATTCAAGATAAACCTTTGTACCAAGCAGTTGTTCTAAATCAAGTCTCGCCGCTGTACCTATTCTTTTTATCATAGAACCCTTATTCCCGATCACTATACCTTTTTGAGAATTTTTTTCTACATAGATCATTGCGTGTATCCTTATTATCTTATCCCTTTCCGATTCATCAAATTTTTCAACTGTGCATGCGGATGCATAAGGTATTTCCTCACCGGTGAGAAGAAAAAGTTTTTCCCTTACGATCTCAGCCACAAGTTCTTTCTCATACTTGTCCGTTATTGTGTCCTCTGTATAAAGCAATCCGTCTACGGTAGTGTATTTTTTAAGTACAGATAACAGTTCATCCATGCCGTCACCTACCTTAGCCGAAACCGGAAGAATATCATTATAAATCTTCATGCCAGCATACCGGTTTATTACAGGCAGCAGCGATTGCTTGTTCTTTAACAGGTCAATTTTGTTTATAAGCAGTAACTTGGTTTTATTTTTAAACTTGCAGATCTCCTTTATCATAGATGTTTCCCGTTCATCAACCCTCGGTTCTACGATATGCATAAGAACATGAGCATCCCCCATAGCCGAGATGGATAATCTGCTCAATAATGAAATGAAGTTTGATGTTCTGCTATGATCCAGTCCGGGGGTATCTATAAATACAAATTGAGCATCCTCTGTTGTTACTATAACGTTCAATCTTTGCCATGTTGTTTGTGGTCTTCTAGATACGATCGTGAGCTTCTCGCCTATTAGTCTGTTTAATAGGGTAGACTTGCCTACGTTTGGCCTTCCGATAACCGCAATAATTCCTGATCTCATATATTACATAAAAGCACATATTTGATATTTTGTAAGCATCTAATGTATTTCCCTTGAAGGGATAAAGTATCAAAAATAAACACCTCATTCAAATTGACCATACGGCAGCGATGGATTATAGCGTGCGGACAGTCAGAAGTTTATTGAATGGATTTGAATCGGGTTGCAATACATGGGACGATCCGGTTAATCTTTCTGTGTTGGGCGACCCAGCGGGTCGCCCATACTAAGAACGCATACTATTTAACCGCTTCAAACGAAGGCATTGCTATACCAAAATCTACCAAAGACAACTGGCACAAGGTCTTACCGCTTGATGTATCACACTTTGTTCCTGAAGGGCAGTTATAGCCATTGCAGCAGTCTACTGCACCAGCAGGTATACAGGCATTTGCATAGCATTTAGAGCAGTATGTTCCAGCATAACAGCAGGATTTATCTGCACATGTTACAGCACATCCGTAATTATAATTCTCGTATAGTCGCTGTCCACAAATAGTTCCTGAAACAGAGGTGTAACTTGACGCACCTGTGTGTCCTTTTGCTGTAATGAAGATATCTCCATGACACACATCTTTACCGTTTACACTTATGGTCGGTGTGCCGGTAAACGTAACTGTTACATCCACATCTACAGCACCCCCGCATTGCATAGTTGCATTTGAGGTAAGTCCCATGTTGATGGTTCCGTTTATCATTATGTGGTCGCCTGTTGTCGTAATAGTCTCTGCACATGAATTATAATTAATGGAACCCTGTCCGCTTATTGACATTGAATCCTGCGAGCATGGCGGATTAGCTGCGCAGCACCCTGTCGGCATTGTACAGTTCATGTTAAGCGTATAGTAGATATTGCCGCTGCCGGGACAACTGGTAGGAGGGATAAGTGTGCTTGGCCCGCACGATGAAAGCGGGCTTAAATTGTTTGTTTTTAATGACGCATAAGAAGTCGTGCTCATGGCTGCCGCACTATTTGTAGAAGAAGCAAATATCTGTGCAAGTGCATTAAGCTGATTAGGGTTGAAGGGACCGCCGCTTCCGCCTCCGCTGCCTCCACAACCCGTAAAGACTGTTAACAGGAATGCGGACATAACGGCTAAGTATATCACCGACCTCTTTTGTAATTTTTTATTCGTTATCATAAAAGCCTCCTTTATTTTTATTGTTTTTTCTTTGATCATATTGCAGTGAGAAATCATTTTAAGAAATATAAAACGCTTCTGATATGTAAGATGAAGGCATAGGTAGTGTAAGGACGCGGAAAAAACCGTTGGGTTTACTTAGCCACTAAACCGTCATACACCTATGCCAAGAAGGCTTTAGGCGGATGGAAAAGTGATTGAACAAAACCCTGCGAGTGGAGAAATACCCAGCTCATGGTGAGCTTAATAATACTGCATGATTTTGAAAGAGACAGGACATTTGATAATGAAAAAACAAACATGTCATTTCCATTGGTTGAAACAGATCCATTGTTTTCTGAAATCAAATTATGTCCTATGATTCTATCAGAAGAATGATACGAGCTACCCTTTTCATTATGATCTTTATCCGAATCCTGATACCCATCATCATGGGTTACGTTATCTTGATCGTATGAACATGCTCTGGCTAAACCCCTTGGTATGAATATAAAAAGTACCAGTATCAAACCTACGATATACAGTGTGTCCGTTCTCTGATGTATCTTCACGTTTTAATTATACATCAAATTTGTAATGATGTCAAGTAGCCGAATCGAGTCATGTAAAATCTAACCATGGAGGGTATCATCTTGTCATGTAAAAATCTAACCGAAAGATACAGCTTCAGAGATGGATATTATAGTCTGCCTTTGATAAAGGAGGCAGGTTATGGGGT